>CAZOHR010000065.1:0-11737 GCA_964579045.1 uncultured Bacteroidales bacterium
CGGATAATTGAAAATATGATCAATTACCAACTCAGATGAATTAGCAACAATAAAATCAGTGACTGCCTCACTACTGTTGTTTATTACATCCCATGCTTTAACTGTTAGGGTATGTGGCCCCAGTGCTAATTCCGACATTGGATAATTAACTTCGCCTGTAGTAAAGTCATCTGTTGCAGACTCGTAAAATTTATTTAAAACTATTGCATCTGCAGTATTTTCATCAATTATCATAGTAATATCATGACCAATACCACTACCAACAGTATTTATACCCGACTCATCACTAATTTTTGCAAGCATAAGCGGATTTTCATCTGTAATTCCACCAGCAACAAATTGTTCATCATTCATAAACAAATCTATTACTGGACCTTCGTCATCCGAAATAGGATTATCGGAAGTACCACCAATGATAAAGCTTTCATCATATCCATGTGCTTCAGTATCAATGTTATTATGCGCATAATAACTTACTTTTCCTTCTTCATAAAAATAAGCAATGTCAACAGGAACAATAAAGTTAAAGCTAAAAACGCCATTAACAACCGATGCTTTTCCCTTAAAAATGATATTTTTTTGAGCAGTATAATTAAGTGGTGTATAGTCATCGTTTCCTCTTGTGGTATAATCCATACGTTTATCATAAACTATAGGGAAAATAAATCCATTAAAATCAGTTGCTGGTGTTCCATCTGGATTTCTGATAATACCTTCAAACTGCACCTCACTCATAGCACTGATAGTATCATTAAAAACTGCTACATCAATTCCATTAATTTTCGTAGTAAATGCTTCATGGAGAGGTACCGAAGGCCTCATTGCAGGATCACCCAAAAATGCAAATACCCTTTTGTTGGTATCAGAGCCCTGCGCATTCTTAGCATAAGCAACCGACAAACCAATAGTATTTACCTTGTTATCTATTCCTATTGCAAAAATATTATCATAAAACTTATATGCTAGCGAAGCATTACTTGATGCAAATGCAAGCCTAGTAGTAGTAAAAAGCGCAATACCTCCACCATCAGGGTTTAGCAAAACCTCTTCACCACCCGAAACTAACAAATGATGGTCATAAGGAGAAAACTCACAAGTTGCAGTGACAAAGATTGGATATTTATCAGTATTTCTCCATGTCTTAATCATACTTAATGTCAATACACTCTCATGAGCCCATCCTTTTTCATTACCGTGACCAATCCAGTTCACAACTAGCACACCATTATTAATGTAATCATTTATTGCTTGATTTACATCTGGGTATCTGTGCCCTTGAACTGTAGATACTTGCTCATAATCATCAAGAAATATTTTCTCAATATTGAATACAGGATAATCACCCTCTAGCTGAAGTGCAAGATTATTCGACTGATTCTGATGAATAGTTTCACCACCCTCAGCATCATCAGCGATAAGCAACAAATTATTCTTCCAGTTACCATAACTATCAGGAGAGTAATATGCACGTAACTTATTTAGGAAATCTGATGCTTCTTCAGATGTTTTTACTGGTATTCTGCCAACACCCATATCCATATCATGTGCACCACTAATTGAACCTTCGCCATCGTCGAGAAAAACATAAAAATCGTCAGAAACATACGAACTCACTGGTGCTAATGAAGCTTCTGATTCATATGTAAGTATAAAATTTGAAACAGCTGGATCTTTTGAGAGGTTGTCGTAACTACCATCACCCACCAACAATAGATTTTGAGGCAATTCTTCTTCTGAATCAGCTCTATCGTAAAGCATTTTCACAAAATTTCGCATTGCACCAACATCAGGAGACCCAGATGAGAACTCGTTATAAATCCTCTCTGGTGTAGTGATTACAACACTCATATCATCATATTCTTCGTGCAATGCTTTAATACCTTCAGCCTGAGAATAAAAATCAGGATGTGCAACAATAATCAAATCTACAGGCTGTAGAGAGTGAAGATTCTGGTTCAAGACATCACCAATATCAGACTGACCAGTATAAATTGGCGAAGGAAAAGATGCTGTAGGATCAAAAGCAATATATTCTTTTAAGATGGAAGCATCTGCAATAAAACTATAGCTACTAGAAGAGTATGTGCCAAGAATTTTATTTGCCGAAAATCTATCAGTAATATCCCAAACAACAGTATTAGATGTTGCTTCAGAAATATTAAATTTTGCATTTGTACCATCTTCAACAGATTTAATATCTCTAAAAATCAAGAAACCATTATTCATAATGAGTTTGCGGCGAAACTGTATTGTAAGATTATCAAGCCAGCCTTTTGAATTGGATGCAGTCTTGTTATAATTTATCGAAAAAGTAAAATTATCAGATGTTGGCTTTACCCTAAATGAGCGAAGATTATTAGTTCTTGCATACCAATCAGTTGCAGAACCAGATACCGAACTAATATTTATTTGAGATTGCTCTACACCATTAATATAAAAGTCGAATGAACTTAGAACCGATGACTTGGCTGCAAGATTACAATAAACTATTGCAGTGTCGCTAAGAGAAATATTAGGATAATTTACCGAAAAGTCATAATTAAGATAATAATCAAACTCTCGCCAGTACATTGTTCTACCCGAATGCATAAGATTTAAGGAATCCTCTTCCAGAAACTTATAATCACTATAAGTTGTCACATTATTGTCGAACGTTGAAAGTGATGCCACATCAGTTGCAGATTTAAGACTTCCTTGATCAGACACAAAATAATATGCACAATCTGAGTAATTATTAAACTCATGGCTAAAAGTACCTGAAATATTAAAGTTAACTCTATGAGGACCATCAGCATAAAACAAAATATAGTCACCCTCGTCGAAAACTGAATTAGAGTTAGCATCATGCTTATAAACAGTTCTCTCTGGCAAATCATCGGCAATTACAGTCCCCGCTGTTTTTGGAACCATACCACCATAACCAAAAATTCCAATTTCAGACATGTTACTAAAGCCCATCTCAACAAGCTGAGAATATGTTAATTTATAAACACCCGATTCCGTAACTTTTATCTTGTACCAGTTACCAGTAGACATTGCCGATGATGATGCGTATTCCTTAGTCGCTTTAGGAGAAGGTTTAGCCACATACCTTACATTATATTCAAAGTAAATTAAACGTTCCAATTCTCCAGTTTGAGGATTTTTCCTTAAAGGGACAAGCTCAAAATTTAGATACTTTTCCTTACGAAAAGTCGATACCCAAGCATTTATTTCTGGCATATCAGCAATTTTATCAACATTTTTTACCTGTTGATAAAATTCCTTGTTAACAACCTGATAATCAGCTTTTACTAGATTTATTTCTAAGATTTCAGCTTCAGTAGAAATAGCCTGTTTTGCAAAATATACCGGCAAATCATCGGTTGAGCGAGTATAATCATCTTTAAAAGATAAAATATCTGACACATTTTTATCGTTATCAATAAAAATTTTGTTACTTTGCCAAAATATTGAATCAGAAAAAGTAACAATTTGAGATGTTAATAAATTGTTGATAAATAAAATGGCGACTAAAAATGTACTTTTTTTCATAAATTTTAAAAAAATTAAAAAAAAACTTAATAATTATTTTCATAAACGACAAAAATAGTTTATTATTGTAGTTTATATTTTACAATTAGAGGAAATTTTATTATAATTGCGCATTGTTGTTAAGATGAATATTATGGTTAAACGTTTCATAATCGTGTTAAGCGCCTTACTGATAGGCAGTTGGAGTGTTGTTAAAGCACAAGATGCACATTTTTCGCAGTTCTATGCAAACTCTCTTTATTTAAATCCTGCATTTGCTGGAGCAGAGCGATGTCCCAAGCTAAGCTTAAACTACAGAAATCAGTGGCCGGCATTGGGTCCAACTTACGTAACCTATAGTGCATCGTACGATCAGTACCTAAATGTACTTCAAGGTGGTGTAGGTTTACATCTGATGAACGACATCCAGGGAGGTGGTACAATTACTACAACGATGATAAGTGGTATGTATGCTTATACTCTTCCAGTAACTAGAAAATTCTTTGTTGCCGGCGGTTTCCAGGTTTCTTACATAATGAAAACAATCAATTGGGATTTTGTCTTCCCAAATATGATTCACCCATTGTATGGACCAATTTATTCATCACTCGAAAATCCTGATATTATTAATAATCAGCGAAATTATGTTGACTTTTCAACAGGGCTGCTTGCATTTAGCGAAAGAACCTTCTTTGGTTTGGCAGTTCACCACCTCACACAACCATCCGAATCATTCTTAAGAGGTAGCGATGCTGTTTTACCAAGAAAGATTTCTGTTCACTTTGGAACAGAGGTACCTATTAATAGTAGTAAATATAGAAGAGGAGAATTAAAAATATCTCCACAGCTCTTATTCCACCAGCAAGGTCAGTTCCAGCAGTTTAATTGGGGTGTATATGTTGCCCGTAAACAAATTGTTGCTGGCTTCTGGTTACGTCAGAACTTCAACTTCCAATACGACTCATTCATTATGCTTGCAGGTTTTAAACAAGACAACCTTCGTTTTGCCTACAGCTATGATATGACAGTATCTCGACTAAAGAACTCTACCTACGGGGCACACGAAGTTTCTGTTGCCTTTACATTTAATTGTCCTGAAATTAGCAAAAAAATGGGTACTATTTCTTGCCCAATGTTCTAAGATTTTTATTGACTTTAATTTAGTAAATTGATCCTATGTTAAAAGATAGAAACATAATTACAATAAAATTGAGGTCAAGTTAGTTATTAATATTGTATTGCATTAAATTTTAAATAATATGAAAAAGAATACTTTGTTTGTGTTAATAGTTCTTGCAGGAGCAGTTCTTGTAAGTTCTTGTAAGAAAGAAGTATCCAATACTACCGGATGGAACTATGGTGATCCTAATTTCGGTGGTTTTCAGAATCATCCAGGATATGAACAAGAAACCGGACCAGGTCTTGTGTTTATCGAAGGTGGATCATTTGCTATGGGTCGCGTTGAACAGGATGTGATGTATGATTGGAATAATATTCCTAGAAGAGTGACTGTTTCTTCATTTTACATGGACGAAACCGAAATCAGAAACCTCGATTATCTTGAGTATCTGTATTGGTTATCATATGTTTATGCTTCTGACTACAGATTCTTGTATCGTCAAGCTTTACCAGACACATTAGTTTGGAGACAGAGATTGGCATACAATGAACCAATGGTGGAATTATATCTAAGACACCCTGCTTATGAAGAATATCCAGTAGTTGGTGTATCTTGGGTTCAGGCTACAAAATATTGCGAATGGCGTACCGACCGCGTTAATGAGTTGATCTTATTAAGAGAAGGTATCATTGACAAATATGTAGCTCCACAGGACCAAGCTAAACAATTCAACCTCGATGCTTATTTAATTTATGCTGAAAATCTTGACCTTTCTATTGATGAAACAGGCAAAGGTCCTGACGGAAAAGTAACAAATCTATATGTTGACCCAGCAGTTTTAAAAGCTGGACGTAAAGGTGGTAATGTAAATACAGGCGACGACAGACGTTGGGTAAGAATGGAAGATGGTATTTTCTTACCTCGTTACCGACTCCCAACTGAAGCTGAATGGGAATTTGCTGCACTTGCTCATATTGGAAATCAATACAAAGAAAGAATTTACGAAAGAAGACTTTATCCTTGGAATGGTCATTATATCAGAAACGATGAACGTGGCGAAGAAAGAGGTCTCATGATGGCCAACTCAATGCGCGGTCGTGGTGATAATATGGGGGTTGCTGGTGCTTTGAATGACAAAGCTGACATCTCTGGTCCTGTTAGATCATACTGGCCAAACGAATACGGCTTATACTGTATGGCAGGTAACGTAAACGAATGGGTAATGGACGTTTACAGAGATCTCACTTTCGAAGACATGGAAGAATTCAGACCTTTCAGAGGTAATGAATATAATGATTATCAATTATTAATTGACCCAAGAACTGGTGATGTTGAATTAACTCCTGAAGCCGAAAACTACTTCGATTACTCAGGTAAAATTCTTAAAAAACCTGTTCGCGACGAATCTTGCTTCAGCAGAGAAAACTATACTACTGCCGATAACAAAAACTTCCTTGATGGCGATTTAGAATCTCTAATTCCTAGAGGACCAGCAGAAGACTATTGGGTTAAAGAAACTGGTGATAATTTTGCAACTGAATCAAATGCTACTAAAGTAAATGACCCAGTTTCAGAAGAACTAACCGCTGAAAATGTAGGCGATATTTACCCTGGTGCTACTTTATTATCTGGTGGTAACGAAATCTTATTACCTAACGGAATAAAGGTTGACCTTCAAAATATGACTTATATTCTTCCTACAGGACATGAAAAAACAGCAGATGGAACAATTATGATGCCTGATGGATCTGTTGTATTACCTGATGGTCAACTTCAATTAGCTGATGGTAGTATTATTTACCCTGACCAATTCTTTAAAAAGAAAACTAAAGAAATGTACAAAGAAGGTAATTGGGGAGAATACGGAGAATGGGGATTTGGACAATATAACCCTGCTAATCCAAAAGCAAATAAAGGTGATGGTCCTGGAACTGCAAAAATGTCAACTCTCGTAACCGATAGATCAAGAGTATTTAAGGGTGGTTCTTGGAAAGACAGAGCTTATTGGATGGTACCTGGAACAAGACGTTTCCTTGACGAAAAACTTGCTCGTGCTGACTTAGGATTTAGATGTGCTATGGACAGAGTGGGTTCTCCAATGATTGCAGAATAATAATATTTTATAGTAATAGTTTAAAAAACAAACAAAACCCCAACTAATAATGGGGTTTTGCTTTTTTAATGACAACAACAGAAAGAATATATCAAATTTTTAAATCCTGTCGTAGTGTAAGTACAGACAGTAGAATCATTCAGCCTGATTCTATATTTTTTGCATTGAAAGGTGAAAACTTCGACGGAAACAAATTTGTAGTCTCAGCTATTGAGAATGGATGTCAGGCGGCTGTATCATCGAATAAGCACCTGGCAGACGGAGAGAAGATATTTTACGTTCCTGATACACTTAAGGAATTGCAAAATTTAGCAAACTTTCACCGCCGTAATCTTAAAATACCTATTATTGCAATTACCGGCACAAATGGCAAGACAACCACTAAAGAACTCGTTTCATCAGTATTAGCAAAAAAAGTAAGAGTATCATGCACTGGTGGAAATAAAAACAATCATATCGGAGTTCCACTTACCTTGCTTTCAATGAATCACACAGTTGATATTGGAGTTGTAGAGATGGGAGCTAATCATATTGGCGAAATTAAAGCATTATGTGAGATTGCCGAACCTGACTATGGAATAATTACTAATATTGGCAAAGCACATCTCGAAGGATTTGGCTCATTAGAAGGTGTTAAAAAGGCAAAAGGCGAACTTTATGATTACCTGAAACAGAAAAACGGCGTCATCTTTAATAATACCGACAATCCAATTTTAAGCGATATTCTTGGTAAGTACTCATCAATAGGATACGGCAAAACTGATAATTCTTATTGCAAAGGTGAATATTCCGAAGTTGCTTTACATGCTGCGGTAAAATGGCAAACCGATAATGAATCTGGTTATGCTAAATCCAACCTAATAGGCGAATATAATTTTGAGAATATTCTCGTAGCTATTGCTATTGGATCGTACTTCGGTGTTCCTGGAACGGCAATAGATGCTGCAATTTCTTGTTACTTTCCTCGTAATAATCGCTCACAGTTGGTCAAAACTTCAAGGAACTCGCTCATATTAGATTTCTATAATGCAAATCCTACAAGTATGGTGGCAGCTATCAGTAATTTCGATAATATTAATGATAAAAACAAATGCCTCATTCTTGGTGATATGCTTGAACTTGGGGACGATGCCGCAGATGAGCACAAGAAAATTTTAGATCTGGCCGAGGAGCGAAAATTTAAAAAATGCTATCTTGTTGGCACCAACTTCTATAATCTGAAAGATGATTATGAATTTAATTTCTTCAAAACAGTTGAAGAATTTGCAAGCTACATGGTAAAGCACCCTGAAACAGGAAAGTTCTTCCTAATTAAAGGCTCAAGAGGAATCAGACTTGAGAAATGTACTGATTATCTCTAAGATACTTAAACATCTTCGATTTTGTAATGTTAATTCTAAGCTTGTTGGGTATATTTATCTTTCTTACTCCCTTTAAAAATTGTAAATTTATTTAACCGACACTCTAATTGTCCATTAAATAGAATAATCTTTTTGTCAGGCTTCATTCCTATCATCTTAAGAGCCGCTAACTCTGAAGAAATTATCCAAGCTGTGTATCCAGGGTAGTCAAATTTAAGCTTATTGCCAATTTGCTTATAAAAATCGTGCAGATCGTCCTCTTCTAATCGTACACCATAAGGCGGATTTGTAATTATAACTCCACCTTCAACTGATGGTGGTTGAGACTCAAAAAAATCGGCAGTTTGAACTTTTACTGTATGATTAGTGTCTATTTTAGCCAAATTTTTGCGACATAAATCTACCACTTGGAAGTCGATGTCTGTTCCAATGATAGTGCACTCTGGACTCACAATCTTTCGTTTAGCCTCAGAAATAATTTCATCCCATAACTCAACATTATAATTCCGCCAATTTGTAAAAGCAAAATCATCACGCGAAAGAGTTGCTGGGATATTGCAAGCAATCATGTATGCTTCGGAGAGAAAGGTTCCACTTCCACACATCGGATCATAGAATAAATCTTTTTTATTCCATCCTGATAGCAAAATTATGCCAGCGGCTAAAACTTCATTTATCGGGGCCTCTCCTATTTCTTTGTTAAATCCTCTTATGTATAAAGGCTTTCCAGTGCTATCAAGGTAAATATTGCAAATGTCATCCATCAAATGAACATTAATCTTTATATCAGGATTTTTAACATCTACATCTGGTCTACTACCTGTGGTATCGCGAAAATAGTCAACTATTCCATCTTTGGTTTTTTGTCCAATAAACAAAGTGTGCGATAACTTCTCTGAGTTAGTTACAGAACTAACTGCTATTGTCTTTGTATTATCAAAATACTCATCCCAGTTTATCTTTCTAACGAAATTATATAACTGCTCTTGATTTTCTACCTTACCAGTTTTAATCTTTACAAGAACACTCAATGCTGTCCTAAGTTCAAGATTGCAACGATAAACATCTTTTAAATCTCCTTCAAACTCTACTGCCCTATTTAAAACAGTTATATTTTCAATGTTTAAAGATTCTAACTCTTCTTTTAAGATGTTTTCTAAGCCGTAGAGTGTTTTGATTACGATTGTATATTTCATATATTATTTAAGTTCTCTAGATATAATTCTGGATATTTTAGCTGCAGCTTTCCTAGCCGTCTTTTCACACAATTCATCAAATACATCTTCGCTTAATTCCTTATAATGATACTCAGAATTATCTTTATTTGTACCGAATAAAATCTGCCAAAAAGTTCTCTTATTGCTCAATTCCTCTTCCTTAAAGGAACTCACAGATCCACTTTTGATATGACTACCATTATTTTCAATTCCAGAATAAACGTCAAAATCGGCACTTACAGAGCAATCGCTAAGATAATAAGTCTCGGCAATGTTTGAAAGGCTGTCTGGGTAAAGCGTTTCGATAGTATAGGTCTCATGCAATGATATGTCGGTAAACCTAACAGAAAAGATTCTGTCATAGCTAACACTTGCATTATTTGTTATCATAATATTATAGGTCGCTAATTGTGAATCGAGCTCACTATTAAATTTTACAGAGTACATTTCTTGATTGTGCCAGTTAATGTATTTTTGAGATTCGCCTCCTATACTAACTGAAGAGACTCCTTCAACATACAGATATGCTGGTTGATCGAGATATCTCCCTACTGAACAAGATGACAAAAATGTAATAATTGCCAATGAGAGAAAAAGATTAAGTTTCTTCATATCAGAAAATTGTTGCCTACAAAAATAATGATAAAATTGATGCAAATCCCAGTTTTCATTTTTTACTTTCGGCTGAATTTTGCAACTTTGCAAAAACTAAAATAGTGACTAAAAGTATTGTCAAATATCTATCACTTGTAAAATTCAGTCATACTGTATTCGCACTGCCTTTTGCACTAATCGGATTCTTTATCGCCATTACCGAAAATCCGCAGACATTTAATTGGATTTTGTTAGTTCTTGTTGTACTGTGTATGGTTTTCGCCAGAAATGCAGCAATGGCATTTAACCGCTACACCGACAGAATTATTGATAAAAAAAATCCTCGTACAGCAAACAGAGAGATTCCTGCAAGAAAGATATCTGCTACAAATGCTTTGATCTTCACAATAGTTAATTCTCTGCTGTTTATGTGGGCAACATTTTTCATTAACCAAACAGCGTTTCAACTCTCTCCAATAGCACTAATAGTGGTCTTAGGATACAGTTACACAAAAAGATTTACATTTATATCTCATATTATTCTAGGATTGGGTCTTTCCATTGCTCCGGCGGGTGCTTATATTGCAGTTTGCGAAAGCCTAAATCCAGCAATAATTGTATTATCTTCTTGCGTTTTATTATGGACTGCTGGTTTTGATATTTTATACTCATTACAAGATGAAGAATTCGACAAAGAAAACGGTCTATTCTCAATCCCTGCTAAATATGGACGAGTTAAATCCCTAATCATCTCAGCAATATTGCATATTTTCTGCGGTGGGCTATTAATTCTATTTAATATTTTATTGAATGCAAATATAATTATGTGGATTGGCACCACAATCTTCCTATCTTTACTTATCTACCAACATATAATTGTAAAAAAGGATGATATCTCAAGGATAAATCTCGCTTTTGGAACATTGAATGGAATCGCATCTGTTCTATTTGCGTTTTTCACTATTGTGTCCTTGTTTTATACTGCCTGAATTATTAAGAACGCATAAATATAAAATCTGGCAATCCTGAAAATACCAAGATAAGTCAAACGAACAACGGGATACTTCATCATTCCTGCAAGGCTGCATACAATTGCATAAGGAATAGGAAACATTGCTGCAATTACAATAAACACACCTCCCCATTTTTTAATCTTATCGATATGATCTGCATATATTCGTTCCGACCATTTTTTTAACCTTGGTATTCTACGAACCAAACGACCAATAAAGTATGCATTAAATCCACCAATGTAAGACAATCCAGCTAAAAGTCCAACCATTAGATAGAAGTTAGGCATTTCACTGACCCACAAAATAAAAATATCAGGAGGAATCATACCCATAAAACTCTCCGAAATCAGAAAGAATGTAAGCACAATTGGCATTGGGAAATTCTCAATTAAAAAATTTGGAATTTCACTGATCTTTATTATAAAAGTATTTACTAATAGTGCAGCGACAACGATGATAGCAATTATTATCAGAACCTTGATAAAATTACTTAGCACAAAGGAATACAAGCCCGTTGACTTATAATAACGATAGTAAATATTAAATGAATTAAATATATTTCGCTTTTGTTTCTTCATGTTACAAATATGCACAACAATTTTATAATTCTACAATCATTTTGAAAAAAAAACTAAAGAAAATGAAAGTTTTATTAAGGCATGTTTATTGCGAATAAGATAATTTATTAAAATATTTTACGTTGTATAAAAGGTTAAATATTTTTAGAATATATTTGTCGGGAATTAATCCTATGCTAAAGAAAACGCACATATTATTAATACTTCTCAGTTTTTTCTCTATTAATC
>CAZOHR010000065.1:11747-13180 GCA_964579045.1 uncultured Bacteroidales bacterium
AACTTCGTTCTGCAATGAAATTGATGATAAAAAGCTAGAAAAAAGTTTTAATAAAGCTGTTGAGTTGCTTATGTCAGGCAAACCCGATGATGCAGAGATAATCTTAGCCAAAATTGTAGATGAAGAACCTGAGTTTACAGAAGCGTGGGCAGCAATGGCCGAAATAAATTATTCGCGTTACAAAAATGCTACAAATCCAAAATCACAAAATGCTAGTTATGTAAACTATGTTCGTTGTCTGGAAAGGATAGTTGGTTCTTGTCCTTCTTACAGCAATTATTCTGTAAATTATTCATTAGGTAGGATATTTTTTGAGCGTGAAGAATACGAAACAGCAAAGAAATATCTTAATACCTTCATAAATAATACACCGCAATCAAATAAAAACTATGCTGATGCAAAGAACACTTTAGAATATATTGATGAATATCTTGAACTAGTGTTTAATCCAGTTCCTTTTAAACCAATAATTGTTGAAGGTGTTTCTACAGTAAACGACGATTACCTACCTCTGATATCACCCGATGGGAGTTTAGCTTTTTATACCCGTGCATACATGAAAAAAGACCTTAGCACTGCCGTAGGTGATAAATTTACCGAAGAATACACTGTTGCTAGAGCATTGGATGGAAGTGGGGTTAGATATTCGCCAGGCGATCCACTGCCCTACCCTTTTAACACGGGCAAAAATCAGGGCGCATCTTCAATAACAATTGACAACAGCGTTCTATATATTACTATCTGTGAATTTATAAGTAGAGATTACGACAACTGCGATATTTTCTATTCTATTAGAAAAGGTACAGGCTGGTCGGAGCTTGTTAATATGGGGCCTAGCATTAACGGAATCAACACATGGGAAAGCCAACCAAGCATTTCTGCTGACGGTAAAACACTCTACTTTGCAAGTATTAGATCCGACAATACTGGGTTTAACGAAGACTTACCAACCTGTGATATTTGGTATTCTAACAAAAATGAAGATGGTTCTTGGGCAAAAGCAAAAAACATGGGAACTTCTATTAACTCAGCAGGTAACGAAAAGTCTCCATTTATTCATTCTGATAGTCAGACACTCTATTTTTCATCTGATGGACACAAAGGTGTTGGTGGTTACGGTATATACTTTACAAAATTTAGAGATAATGCTTGGACAAAACCTATTAATATTGGTTATCCGATAAACACAAAAAACAATGACCTTGGTTTTGTAGTAAATACACAAGGAACAAAAGCATATTTTGCAAGTAATAAACTTGACGGCAGAGGAGGTTGGGATATTTATTCATTCGACTTATATGCTGAGGCAAGACCAGAGAAAGTTTTTCTTGTAAAAGGACAGTTGATTGATAATTCAGGCACTGCCATTACAGAAGCAAAACTCGAAGTAAGGAATGTTCGCACCGAAGAGGTGTCTCAGGGTGTGGTAGATC
>CAZOHR010000065.1:13210-14094 GCA_964579045.1 uncultured Bacteroidales bacterium
GCCGTAACTGCCGAAAAGGAGAAAGATGACGAATACTTAATGGTTGTAAAGAAAGAAGACTATAGTTTTACTTCAGCACTTATTGAACCAACCGCTGAAACATTTGTTGAGCCAATAACAATTGACTTTGAGATAAAACCAATCGAAAAAGGAACAACTGTCGAGCTTAAAGATATAAATTATGCCACTGCCTCATTCGAAATTGACAAGAAAAGTCTTGTTGTTCTAGATGGATTTGTTGGTTTTATGAATGATAATCCCTCAATATTTGTAGAAATCCGAGGACATACCGACAATGTTGGTAGCCTACAAACAAATATGACGTTATCTAATAACAGAGCAAAATCGGTTTACGACTATCTCATATCTAAAGGCGTTGACAGCAATCGACTCAAATATCAAGGATTTGGCCCAAAAGTTCCAATCGCATCCAACGATACAGAATATGGCAGATCCAAAAATAGACGTACAGAATTCTATATTTTAGCAGAATAAGCGCAAACCAAGTTTAACGTAAGTCAAGTCTGTTAAATTCACTTTCAAAAGATTAGAAATGATTTAATCGCAATCATTGACATCCGATAAGAACACTGTCATTCATCGGTGTGCCTAAACTCACTTTTATGTAATATTGTACAAAATAATCTTGTGATTAACCAGGCTTCGGATCAAGCAATATTTCTGGGGAATTTAAAAATCTTTATTGTATTGAAAGCTTTTACATAGCGATAAGTAGTTTCATTTTTGGATAGTCTTTCATTTTTGTCATCGCCACAACTGAACCGCCTTTTGGCGGTGAACTCGTGAACACCATTGAAAATAATTGATAGTGTGAACAAAAACGAAACAAAAAAGGCTAGGAACCGGAGCTCACGAGCTTGCGA
>CAZOHR010000066.1:0-14005 GCA_964579045.1 uncultured Bacteroidales bacterium
AACGACGTATATTCAGAACTTTGATCTGTTAATTTGGTTTAATTTTGCATTCTTCCAAAGATATTTCAATTGCCCTAAAACAACTGCAAAATAACATAGTTATATTTTATTTTTTAAGATAGGGGCAATCGATACAATATCAAAATCTTAAAATACACCTTGTACAGTCCACAATTACTCAGAATAAGAATTAATAAACTCGTTTATCTCATTCTTGCTACTCTGAGCGGTAAAAAAGTCTTTTACTACCGAATAATTATTTCTGTCGATACTAAATTTGTATGAGAATTTAGCAATCTCTAGTTTATCAGCTTCGAGAGAAAATAATGGAAGTAAATCTTTTATCTGAGCAGAAGAAATACAAGTGTTTTCATTTATCAGCTTCTTTGTAATTACAACACGAGCAGTCGAGGAACTCTCCTTGCGGATTTCAGACTTAAGTATGTCAAATTCGGACTCGCTTAAAAAGCATTTGGTATCTTTTCCAGTGGTTTCTGCAATAGCATAAGGTTTATCAGTTCCGGGAACAATATAAATCTCATTAATGCCTGTCTTGAGTTTTATGTTTGTGAGTAATTGTTTCACATGAAGAAAATTATCCATATCATAAACCTTCTCATAAGCAGTCTTAAAGAAAATATATCGATAATTTTCACCCTCCATAAGCAGTCCAAGTTTCATCACCTGAGCAGTGTTAAAGCAATAAGTATAAACATATTCCATACAGATTTTTGCCTTTTCCTCATCTGATTGAAATTGAGCTAGGCTATTGGCAAAAGCGAGAAACTGTTTATCACCAAGGTACCCGTCGCAACCTTTTCGTCCTGTATATCCAGCAGCTTCTGGAAAAGTTATTCCATTAATCACTTCGCCAGTTTTGCTTTCTGTTACTACTTCTGGTTTTTCAGTAATTTCAGTTTTATCTGGTTCTACCACATCTTTTTCTGGAGTTTCGTCTTTCACAACATCTTCTACTTTGTCCTTATCTTCTGTTTTAGAAATAAGATCATCCTTTTGTTTATCCTTTTTTCTATCTTTAAGCTCAAGATACTCGGTATAACTTTCCATATCGGTTTCGGGTACGCCATAAGCAACATTCTGTTCCTTAATATATTCCCACAAAATTTGAGAATGCGAAAACTTATCAAAAGCATCACATACAATTATTGCATTTGACTTATCTGATATTTTAGGATAAACTTTCTTTACATAAACCAAACGCATCTCGTCATCAGTAAATATTTCGGCAGCTTTATAAAGTTGGTTTGATGAAATATGTTTTCCTCTCATCATCCTAACTCCTTTTCGCATCCTTCTTTCTTCCGATTTTGGATTATCCAGACGATTTACATAAATTTTATACATAAAACGCGACATTGGCTTATGAGGCTCTTCGACCTGCGCAGCAAGACTTCCGCTTAAGATTACAAAGGCTAGAAGTAATGTAATATTTTTCATAATATTTTTTTTACGAATTTAATATTTTTTATCATTCAAAAAAAGTGCCTAAATTGATTATGATGATAAGCGTGCTAAATGAGCTAGGCGAGTTATACGTGGATTATCAATTTTTTGCTAAAATACAATGGTAATTATCCTTTTTGATTCAGACTTCATTTATGGAATAGATAAGGGTTTTTCATCACAAATGCCGATGTTTTCTTTCAGTCTCATCAATTTTGTTAATTTTGCTTAATAATTAACTGATAATGAGTAATTTTAGACTTTATTTTTTTAGTGTTGATTAAGAAATTTTCTAAAATAATGTTTTTTATTGCGACTCTGTTATGCTTGACATTGCAGGGTTTTAGTCAGTTCAAACCATCTGTTGACCTTAGCCAAGACGAAGAACTGCTATATGATAAATGCAAAGATCAGTTCTTTAACGAAGATTATGTTGAATCGTATCAGGGGTTTTCGCAGCTACTAAGTCTTTATCCGCGCGAAGAAGTTTTTAATTATTATTATGGTGCCTGCCTAGTTAAATTAAACAACAATATTAAATCGGGAATTGATTATCTCGAATTTGCTGCGGCTAAAGGAATAAATCCTGCCAATTTTTACATTGGACTTGGCTACCATTACATGTATGACTTTAATAAAGCATTGACGTATTACGATGTGTATAAAAAAGAAGCCAAGCAAAAAGACATTGTAAATTTTGAGGTAGAACAGTATATCAACATGGCGAAAAGCGGGATAGACCTTGTTAAATATGCCTATGAGTTAAATGTTATCAGCAATAAAAAAATCAATAAGAGTAATTTTCACTATTCATATAATCTAAATGAGTTTGGAGGCAGTATAATTGTAAAAACCGATCAGTTCAATGGCAAAGCAGATAAAGATATCAAAGAGCTGGATTTAATGTATATCTCGGAGGTACATAATGTTTTATTCTTCAGCAGTTATGGTGATTCAAAAAAGAATAGTTTGGATTTGTATATGTCCCGAAAAGTAAACAATAATTGGTCGTTACCGCAAAAACTTCCAGACGCAATAAACACAAAATATGAAGAAGCATATCCATTTTTAAGTGAAGATGGCATAAGTTTATATTTCTCATCCAAAGGTCACAATAGCATGGGAGGTTACGACATTTTCCGTACGGTTTGGGATGCTACAAATAATACATGGTCTCAGCCTGAAAATCTTGACTTTCCAATAAACACGCCTTTTGACGACATTATGTACGCCGTGGATCGCTTTAATGAAACTGCATTTTTCGCATCTACCCGTGATACAAAGGTTGATAAAATTGGTGTCTTCAGGATTTTAACAGAAGATGATCCTCAAAAACGAAAACTTGAAAGCATGGCTGATATCTATCAGAATGCAAGTTTGCAGGTTAATCCTGTTGCGATGACAGAACTCTCGAAGAGGCAGGAAATTAGAGCTGTTGCAATGCAGGATACCTCAACAAACAATCTCGTTGTGGCAGTTAACAAAGATTCTATAACTGATACTGACGTGCTTATTCAAAACGCATTTACAAAACTAGATGATAAATTGGAAATCACAGCTGGTTATCTAGAGTATGCTGCTTCTGCTTATAAGCTTACCGAGTTGAAACTAGCAGATATAAAAAATCTTAATAGTCAGATTGTTGGTTTAAAAAATAAATCTGATGCAAAATCGGTTCAGTTACGAGATAGCCTAACCGAGATTGCAAATAATCTATCAATCGAAGCCGCAGAACTTTATAATATTGCAAAATATTTCTCAGATGCCGCAACTCAAACAAATGGTCTGATTTCATATTATCAGAGCGAATTAAAGATGCTCGACAACACCTCTCGAAATGAGAAAACTCTGCCAGAAAATGTAAAAAGACTAGATCTTGAAATAAATAAGATTTATACAGAATTTCCATTCGACACATACGTAACAGGCCTCGAAAAGGAAAAAGTTCAGAAATCCACAAAGCTAGACTCCTACAAAGTTAAAAATGAACCATGGCTTGAGAAGCTCGAAGTGATAAATGACAAGATTATTCTTAAGATGAATCTGGCAAGCAAGGAAGCAGATTTTGATGTAAGAGAAAAATATGTTTATGATTTAAAATCATATGAAAATGAAAAAATAGATATAATTTCAGCTATCAAAGAAAACGACATACAAGTTGAATTTATAAATCACGACATTCTTATTATTGATGAAAAGCTTATTCTTGCTGAAAAATTCAGATCTGAAATTGAAAATGGATTATTTTATAATCCCGAACTTAATGTAAGCAAACTAAATAATGAAATAGACCTACTTAAGACTTCTGTCACCCAAAATCAGCTAAAACAACTTTCAGAGGCTCAGGATAGAATTCTTGCAGACCTTACTCTTTATTCTCCAAAAGTAGATTATGACGGCATCTTATATGGCACCTCAGATATCGCAGATAATAATCACACAAATGTTTTTGTCGATACCGAAACCTATACGGAGAAATATAGCAACATTATTTCAGATAACACAATTAGAACTGGAAATCTCATTGCAGCCAATGATTCTCTAAGAGAAGTAGTAAAAACAAAAGAAATTCTGTTCGACACTACAACAAACGAAATAGAGAAGCAAAGACTAATAATGGATATTAATAATATCCAATCCGAAATCAGTGAAAATTCAAGTTTAATACAATCGGGATTTAACTCATCCGAAAAAACGGACATAAGCTCAGTAATTGCGAATTATCAAAATATTAAACAAACCACAATAATTCCCGAAACAGTAGCAATCATTGCTGAAACCGACAATCTGATTGCAGAATCGGAAGCTGTAAAAACAGAAATTGAAGATTTAAAGTTGCTCGACAAGAATGGCAATTCGCAGGGAATCCAATATCTTGAAGTCATCAAAGCAGATATTGACAATAAGATTGCGTCAAACGTAAAAGACATAGAAGCGCAGCAATTGTTGGCGGCATCAAAACCCGACATTAAAACCATACTTGTAGAGCTTGATAAAAATCTCAGTCCACGCGACAAACACACAGCATCGAAAAAAATTCTATTCGACGACCTAAAGAAGGCTGAAAAGTTATATGCAGATGCCGCAAAACAACGAGATATCAAGACAAAAAATGATATTATCAATGAGGCAAATGCAATTACAGAACGCGGCAAAACTCAATCAGTAGAATTCTTCAACGAATCTCTGATTACAATGTATTCCGACTTTACGGCATACGAAAGTGCTTATAATAAAATAAAGCCTAGTGATGAGAAAGTAGCTGCTTACTTAGTTATCGCCAACTCTAAAAAAATAGCCGCAGATAATCTTCAGTTAAGTGCCGAAGAAAGCAGTGACGACAAAACTAAAGCTGAAATTCTAGCTTCTGCATATAAGGAAATGGAACTAGCAAACTTATATTTTGAATATGTTTTTAGCATTATCGAAAATGAGAATAACTATACTGCTACAAAAACACTCACAAATAATAATCAAACCCTAGAACTGATAGCACTTGCCACTGGACTAGAAACACAGCAACCCGAGGAGTTAATTGTTGAAACTACAACCGATATAAAGCCAGAAATAGTAGAGTCGTTAATAAGTGATGCTGAAAAAATACAGAATAAAACTGAGGATTTAACTAATGAATTTAAAACTGCTAACAGTCAACGTAAAAATGAAATCTTGACAGAGATTAAAACTTTAAATGAAAAGCTTAACGAAAAAATTGCTGACTTAAATGCAGAAATAGTAAAAGCCCAGAAAGAAGTAATAATTAATAATTACACTAAGCTAGAGGAAGAAAATCCTGGTGTAAACTTCGCGGATTTGGAAAAAGAAGTTGTTTCGTTTAACGAAAAAGCAAATATCTCGGTTGATAGCAAAGACTTTTATATGCTGGGAGAGGTTATTGTTTCGGGCGAACGTTTGATAAAGAAACAAAATGATTTGTTGAAAGCTAAAACTATTTTACAGATTTCGGATTCTAAAATTAACGATTTAATTGCTGCTGCTGACAAGAGTGTTCAGTTTGTTAACGAGCAATTATTAGTTGCACAAAACAACAATATTGGTGCAGACACTGCTTCCAATCAGGTTACAGATACTCTCCTCGCCGATAACAACGTAATTAGTTCCGATTCTTTAACTAATATTCCATCAAATATTACAGATAGTTTAAATAACAATCCGTCGCAGCTGACAAACAATATAACCACAGATACTGCTGAAAATATTATTGCCATAAATAGCTTGCAAAACAATCAAGATTCCACAAATAATATTCTTGCAAATAATCAAATTACTGACACAGTAACAAACATCAGCAATCGGGATAGTTTGCCAACAAATATCACTGTTATTGCAGATGCAAACACAAAAGATAGTGTAATAAACCCTGTAAATAATATTGAAAAACAACCAGCAGACTTAACAGAGCTTATTGCAGAACTTGAGAAACTTAATTTTGATAATAATATCGAGGAACTTATTACTATACGTAATACCAATGAAGCTGAGATTGTTGAAAATTCGGAGAAAATTGCTGAGTTGAATAAAGATATTGAAGCCACAAATAGAAAAAGCACTCGTGATAAATTAAAGCAAGAACTTATAAAAACCGAGAAAGAACAGACTGCCACGCTGGTGCAACAGAGCCAAAGTGGACTTGAACTAATTTCCAAGTTAGAATCAATAGCTATAAATGGCAAGATTTCATCAAAGTTACCAAACGACACAGCCTATATCGGTCTCCTATCCCGCTACCGCGAGCAACAAAACTCTATCATAAGCTATAATAATTTCTACTCTGCATCAGAACTTGTTGAGATTAGTGAAAAAGCAGCGGTATCGGAAGCGAAATTACTTGAGATTCTACTAACTGAAACATCTGACTTAGATCCAAAATTATTAGCATTAAACAACAATGCGCAATCGGATACCAATACAAATGAAATTATCTCAACAAACCAAACAGCCAGTGTTCCAGAAAATCTTGAATTTGACTATAACATAAATAATGAAGCCAAAACAAAACTAGACAAGCTTGTAACACAAATAGATAAGTTAAATATTGCAATTTCTGAAAATGAGAAAGTACTTGCAGATCTTGAGAAAGCTATGGAAAACTCAAACACAATGGCTGAGTATAAAAAGAACCAAGCGGCACTCGAAAAAGCTCAGCAAAAATATTTGAAGCAACTAAAAGAATATTCTACACTTAATACCGATTATCTGCAAACAAAATATAATATTGCTGAAACACATTATTCCGACAATTTGCTTCCTGAAAGCAACAAGATTAGACCAGTAAGCGACAGTTTAAAAGAAATATCAGACTATAGTTTTAAAGAATCTTTGGCATTATTTGAAGTAATAATAAAGTATGGAGCAAAAGTCCCAGACAAAGAACTTATTGAGAAATATCATGAAGCTTCGCAATTAACAAGGATAGGATTAAGCCATATTAATGCCGCCAACAATCTTGCTACAAATAATAATTCGAAAGATCCTATAGTTTTGGCGTATTACCAATCGATTGAAAAGAACGACTCAGCAGCACTAATTAATATCAACAACACGACTACTGATACTGTTACAAAAGACACAGCATTAATAGCGAAAAACAACAATATTACTAACCCTACTGATACTGCCACAATTTCTCATGATATTACTAATAATATAGCGGACAATTCAACTAATCAACAAACTACAGAACTTGTATCAATATTAAAAACTGAGAATAATATTTTTGATGCAAACAAAGAGAGTCTTTACTCAGATGCAAATCCGATATTAAATTTAGAGGTTAAAGAAGAATTATGTTACAGAATACAGATTGGAGCATATAATGTTGTTGTAAATAATGATAAATTTAAAGGAATGAGTCCGATATTTATCGAAGGTATTCCTAATAGTATTTTGTTGAGATACATGGCTGGCTTATTTTACACCTTTAATTCGGCAAACAAATCATTGCCCGAGGTTCGTGGAATGGGATACCCCGATGCTTTTGTAGTGGCTTATCACAATGGCAAGAGAATTACGGTATATGAAGCACGACAGATTGAAGAAAGACTTAGGCTAGAAGCACAAGAGTCGGTACTAGCAGTAAATAATACAATTATCAACAACAATACAACTGATCATAACAATACCGTTACAGCAGCTGACACCGTTGGCAAAACCACTGAAACAATAAATCCTATTGTAAATGTTGTAAATATTGTTGATACTGTCGCAGGAAATCAAACTACTCTAAAAGCAGAAACCGAGCTGAAAAACACCAAAGATGTATTTTATTGCATACAGATAGGTGTTTTCCGCGAAAGAGTTGGATCTGAAAGATTGTATAATCTTAGTCCTGTGATGTACGACCAATACGGTAACGGCTTGATTCGCCATACATTTGGCAAATACTACGACCTAAATACTGCAATTGCGGAACAGAACAAAATCCGACAACTTGGAATAAAAGATGCTTTTGTAATTGCCTATAGCAATGGAGAGAAAATCGCAACAAATCAAGCCGCAGCATTAATCGCACAAAACAATAATCTGCCACAAGATCAAATTGTTATAAATGTTCCTGCAACCAATCAGATAGCAGTTAACAACCAGGCAAACGTTCCTGTAGTTGACAAAACACAGCCAGTAATTGAGACAACCCAACCAGTGCAGAAAGCAAAAGTGGAATATTATGTACAGCTAGGTGCATTTAGGAGCGATGTTGGCACATATATAAAGGACTCTTTTAGACGAATTGCCGGAGACAAGAAGCTATTTAAACTAACTGCAAACAATATGATTGTTTACCGAACTGGAGTATTTACATCGTATAGCTCGGCACAAACAGGCCTTTCAAGTGCACGACAAGGCGGCATCCCCGATGCATTTATAATTGCTTTTGTAAATGGTAAAAGAGTTGATATTGCAAGTGCGAGAGCAGCGGAGTAGGTGATAAACCTCAATTTTCTTTCAGCAATGGTAATTATGTAGGTATTATGGTAAAACTAGAATTCAGTTCTTGTAATCTGTAATCTGTAATCTGTAATCAGTGGATTTGCGTAGACGCTTCCGCTTATTGGAATTTAACGTTATTGTAAAATAATGCAGAATCTCAAATTTACTACAATTTACTGATTACTGATTACTGATTACATAATTATAACAAGCATCTAAATAGTTACCAGTAACAAAACAACACAGACTCCACTACAAATAAAAAAATGATAAGTGACTTATAGTACTAATTACCAGTTGATATAAGCCTAAAATGAAAACTCAAACATTTAAAGACAAAATCATTTGAATATTATATTACTTATGGCTCTGATTTTCAGATATTTAGCCCTTTAACTACTAAAGTGTCTCAAAATATTTCAAAACTTAACATCAATTATACTTGCATGATAAAATCTTTTGTTTAACTTGCAATACTTTTTGTATAAACAATGCATCGCTTGAAAAAAGTACACTTATATATATATATATATCGCGATTTTAAAATAACGTGACGGCTTGCAGCTAGTGGCATAGATTTAAACAAAAGTAAAATTGAAAAGAGATAAATTTAGAAATAATTTGATATGAAAACTTTAAAGTTGGTGTTGATTTTGGGTGGAGTAGTTCTCGCAAACTATGTTTGTGCTCAAGTTGCTCCTTTTACAAGAACATACGATTTATATCCAGACCAGACTGGTGAATTTTTGGTATCAATAGAGAAAACCACTGACGAAGGTTATATTGTAGCATATAATCAGAATGAATGGTTTGATGTACGAACATCAATCTTAAAATTAGACAAATATGGCGAAGTTGAATGGCATAGAATTCTTGATGTGACTGAGTTTCCTCAAGCATATTCTTATTCAGTATGTGTTGATTCCCAAAATAATTACTATTTAGCAGGTTACTTTCAGAAATCATATTTTCCAACATTTTGGGACGACCAGAATGGATTTGTCGCCAAATACAATTGTAACGGCGATTACATCTGGGGTAAATCATACGGGTCAATGCCATTACATGAAACAGATAGTTCATACAGTGGGGAATCTGTTTACAACATCATTTCTTATGATAGTAATATGTTAATCGTTGCTGGCTCTGAAAATTATTGTATTGAAAATGGAGCTCAGCTATTTGGCGGTAAACCATGGATATTTGCAATTGATACTTCTGGAAATTTACTTTGGGAATGGAATGATTGTGAGGATACAGTACATGTTTTTGGCAATTTTTACGGTATATCCAAAACAAATAACGGAAACATTGTTGCTGCAGGCAACTTAGTAAGACGAAGAATAGCTGGGGATTATTATGCGCCAATGGACAATCTTGGGTTTATCGGAATTTTTGATAACAATGGGCTTCTCTTAAAAAGAAAATCCTGGAAGTTTCTGGAAAAGGTGTCTATTTTCACAGATGTAAAGTCCTTACCAAACAATAATCTTGCAATTTCTGCATATACTGCTGACACTCTGGTTTATGAAGGAGATAAGCATGAAAGACTTTCATTGATAATATTTAACGAAGATTTGATTGAAAAGTACCAATACAATATAAATTTAGGAGCTGATGGTGGATATTCCAGATTGTCTGTAGACATGGATACTAATATCTTTATTATTGGCGGCACATACCCACCGAGTTTAATTCAAGATACAGATAAAGGGACAGATATGTTAATTGCAAAATTTAATAAAAATGCAGAACTAATTTGGAAATATTATGTTGGTTCCGATAGCTCAAAATATGCTCTATGTTATCTAGATGTTGTTGCCGATAATGATGGTGGAGCTTCTTTCTGTAGTACTCATGAAATCGTAACAACCTATGAAGGGGGCAGTTATATTTACAAAGTTAATGAATATGGTGAAGGTATTTACCCATTAAGCAATTTCCCCTATCCTGATGATGACACTTATATAATATATAACAATATACAAAATGAAACTTTTGATGAGATTGGCGTTTACCCTAACCCTGCAACAAATGAATTGACAATAAATTTACCAGATAATTATAATGGTTCTTGGGTCTCCCTTATCAGCTTATCAGGAAAAACAGTATTGTCAACAAAAATATTCGATCTGGTTAACTATATTGACACACAGTCTCTTAATAATGGGATCTATATACTGAAACTTGAGAAAGAAGAAAAATGCTATTATAGAAAAATAGTTATTTGTAAATAAACTTTAAAATATGATTTTAATAAAGAAACCTTGATTGCCTGTTAGTGAAAGTATAATTTAATCTTGCCAATTTTATTGATAGAAGCTAACAGGCGGGCTGGAGTTAGAAAAAATCTGGGCAGAAATAGAGTGCTGTTTTGGCGAACGGAACAACTCTTATCCTTACCCAGAAGTGTATAATTAAATACGTTACAAAATTATGAAAAAAATCAATCAGTTTTTACTGCTGGCAGTAATGATATTATGTTCAATATATGTCAGTTCACAAAGTATTCAGATGCCAAAATGGCCATTAAATGGAAAAGAAATAGACTTTACTGGCACAAATATTACAGTTAATAATTTGAATTCAAGTCTCAGCAATGCTGGAGGCGCAACAAACGGCTATTACGATCAAAACAACAATCTGCTTTTCCACATTATCGATACTAAACTTTATGCACCAGATGGGACATTTGCTGGTAATTTATACACCGATAGTGATAATACCCCTGATGAGATGGGTGCCGAAATAATTGTGGTACCTGCAGAGTCGTCAAACAATTGTCTGTATTACGTAATTTATCCAATACAGCAACATAATGCAGACAATACTCATATCTGGAAAGTATGTTATAATCTTGTGTGTTGGTTAGGCCCAACTATTGTTGAATCAGGAGTATTATGTAGCGAACCGGTTATAACTCATGGTGGGATTGCAATTTCTGATTTCATTTACGACAACGGAAGTGTTTATCACAAATTACAAGTTGTTGGTCGAGGACCATTAACAAATCTTATGCCCAACTTATATATTAATGGGGAATTACGACTTCGTGTACAAACAGTTCTGCCCAATATGCAAATATATGAGTTTTGTGAATTGGACATGTCGAAAGATGGTACTGTTTTGGCTGCTGCACATCTAAATAACGATCGTGAAAATTTAAATGATTTGGATCCAAATAATATTACAATATGGTGTGTTGATGCTCAAGGATTACCTTTACAAATTTATACAGTAGATATAGGGACTCCAGGCTCATTGACAGAACAATTTACTGGGGTTGAAGTGTGGCAAAACCCGGATAATCCGAATGAAAAACGTGTTTTTTCTAGCAAAGTTGGGGGGCAAAAATATGTTAGTATTATTAATGGAATTCTGTATAATGGAACAGCTCCAATAAGTAGTTCTTATGGGTTCTCAAACTCTCAAATAGAACTTGACCGTCGTGGTTATTTAGCTTCCACAAATAACTCAACACTTTTACAAGAAATAAATCCTTCAAGCTATACTTATGCAACAAATAATATTGGACTTCACAATCCAGTCCGAAACAACTTTATTTATAATAGTAATATCCTAGCTCCGATAGTCTATACTTTACCTGATCAGGTTGACCAAGCAAACTACGCAGAATATACCATTGGCACTGAGGTTAGCTGTTGTGAGGTTGCGCATGAAAGTAGAGTAAAAACAACTATGACAGGAGTTTCACAGAATTCTACAACTGGAGATATAACAATAAATCAGGTAACCTCCACCCCATATTTAGTTTCATGGACACAAACTCAGAACCCATTTACTAGTGGTGGCGTCGCAATAACAGACATTTATCTAAAGGGAAGTTTAACTATCGAACCAGGAGCAAGATTAAATATTACTGGTTTGACCATCCACTTTAAAGAAGGAGAGTCATTGGAAATGCCACATTCTGACGATTTTGCGGTTGCGGGACCAAAATTATATTTATATAGTGGTTCCAAATTAACAGTATTTGACGATTGCGACGAAGACGCTCTTTGGGCAGGTATTAATTGCAGCGGTGGGTATGGAACAGGATATGAACAGGATGCCCCAACATTGTTACAACCATATATTTATATCAATAATGGCACAATCGAGTATGCAGAAATTGGGATAGATGTTACCTGTGGAGGTATTGTTTCTGCTTTTTATTCAATTTTTAAAGATAATATTTGTGATGTTAAATTTTCTTCATGGAATATCGACAATCTTTCTTTATTCAGAACTTGCGATTTTTATACTACTGCGGCTTTGTACAATAAAGGTTACAATCCAACATATCACGTGAATTTATGGACTGCAACAGGAATTGATTTCCTTGGCTGTGATTTTTTCAATAACAATTCAGCAAATGTTTCCTATTCACAGTGGGGGTCAGGAATATTGTCATCATTATCTTCATTAAATGTAAATAATTATTATACTACTCCATGTACTTTTTCGAACCTGAACTATGGAATAAAAGCCAGTGATGGTGATTATCTTACATTACAAAAAGCATTATTTACTAATTGTGTGCGTGGAGCTTGGTTAATTTCAAATGATGCAATTACAGCAACTGAAAACAATTTCGATGTGTCTACCGTAAATCCTAGTTCAAGTTTACAATACGAAACATTCGGTTTATATGTCGAGAGTAGTACTGGTTATCAGATAGAACAAAACACATTCCACGATGGCCGCTTAGGATTAGTTGTTTATAACTCCGGCGATTTGGAAAACCTCGTCTATAGAAATCTTTTTCAGAATTTATCTGGAAACGGAATTGCTACTGCTTTTGTGGGAATTGGGGATAATACTGGTTATGGAAGCGTCAATCACACAATTGAAGGTCTACAGTTAAGATGTAATGAGTTTAATACGGTTGATTATTCAATGGCGGTTCTTGGAGGGAGTATTAATATTCAAAATGGAAGTCTCGTGAGTGTAACAACATCAGATATCCGAAGAGAACAAGGTTATGCTTATGTAAACGGCATGTGGAGAAGTGTTTCTGCTTACAATAAGTTTGAGAATATAGTAACAGTACCTGTATTCCCACCTGTGTATAGATATTTCCATGTTACCCCAAGCGTTTCCCAAATTGTCCAAGACAATTTAAAATACTATTATAATTATACTGATGCCAATGGCTATAGATTGATTTTTTACAATAGTATTACAACAGATATAAAAGCATATCAGGCAGCAGAATGTCCTTCAACTTTAGATGCTGGTATCGTTATGTCTCAGATTTCTGATATAGGTAACATAAATGATCAGGAATATGAATTAAACCAACAATTCTCTGAACTCACCTCTTACAACGACCTTTCCCTCTCAATTTCAGCACAATCTGCAAACGAGAACAACGCAACTGAAGTTTATAATTCATTGTATGAGGCATCTCCTTATCTTACTTCCGATATTCTTTTGGCTTATTTAAACAATAGTAGTGTGCCAGAATTGTCAAGAGCTTCGTTGATGCTTGCAAATTCGCCATTGCCAACCGATGTTGTCGAGGCTGTAGAAAAGTCTGATTTAAGCCCTGAAATAATTGCTTACATCCTTAAAAATCAGGAAGGAGTTA
>CAZOHR010000067.1:0-1271 GCA_964579045.1 uncultured Bacteroidales bacterium
AATCGGCGGCGACGAAAGATAATCTGATATTTATTGTACCTGCTTCGTCGCCGCCACAATACCCGATTAATGAAGTCATTTCGAACGGAGTGAGAAATCTATCCTTATTCTATTACCAAATGATATTAACAGAAAATCACGAACAAACCTAAGCTTATTCGTGATTTTCAAGTAAAAGGTTCACGCCTCTTATATCATATACTTTAGCAAAATATTACTCAACAACCCAAGTACTACCGCTATTAAATAAATCATCCATACATTTAATTGATGATTTACTTTGAACAGATTTAATTTGTTCTTCGATTAGTTGGTCGTATGGCTTGTCAGGAACTGCACGAATAACACCAAAAACCATTGGAAATTCAGGTAACTTCATTGCAACCAAAGCATTATGAATTGTTGGATTTTCTTCAGTCATATCATGAACAAGAAGGTCTTTTTCTGTAACACCATTTTCGCCAATTGTTACAACTTTTAGTTTATAACCATCTAACATAATTCCTTTGTCTCTATCTTTACCGAAAATCATTGGTTTGCCGTGCTCCACCCACAATTGATTATTATCACGGTCTTCTTTATCAGTAATTTTATTATGCGCACCATTGTTAAAAATAACGCAATTTTGCATAATCTCAATTATTGAAGTTCCTTTATGTCCATCAGCAAATTTATAAATCTCAACAGATTCTTTCACATTAACATCTATAGTTCTTGCAAAGAATTTTCCACTAGCACCAATAGTAAGCAATCCAGGGCTAAAAGGAGTTTCGATGGTTCCATATGGTGAAGTTTTTGTAACCTGACCAAACTTTGAAGTTGGCGAGTACTGACCTTTAGTTAAACCATATATTTCGTTGTTGAAAAGCAACACATTAACATCTACGTTACGACGTACTTCATGAATAAAGTGATTACCGCCGATTGCCAAAGCATCACCATCACCGGTAATCTGCCAAACACTAAGTTTAGGATTAGCAACTTTTACGCCTGATGCAAGTACAGATGCACGTCCATGAATACCATGGAAACCAAAATTATTCATATAATAAGGAAAACGCGAAGAGCATCCAATTCCTGAGATTACAGCATAATCTTCTTTTTCATGATCTAATTCTGAAAATGCTTTTTGCACTGCAGCTAAAACAGAAAAATCACCACAACCAGGGCACCATCTTACTTCCTGTCCGCTTTTAAAATCCTTTGGTGTATATTTAATTTCTGCCATAATATTAACCCTCCATAATTTTAGTGATGTTTTCTTTTAAATC
>CAZOHR010000067.1:1371-7732 GCA_964579045.1 uncultured Bacteroidales bacterium
GTTGAGCCCCAACCAATAATCAATGTATCAGCATCAACATCAGCTTCAACTGTTTGTAGAGGAATAAAATCAGCAATTTTTTTAATTTTCTTATCACGTAAGATAGTCATTTTCTCATGATTTGCAGGAACGTATGAAACAGTACCAGTAACATCCATCTTTTCGAGACCACCTATTCTATGTTCTAAGCCTTTCATTCCAGGAATTGCCCATGATCTTACAAAATTTTCATCTCTATAATATGGGAAATATTCTTCGAGATCTCTTGAAACTACTTTTGGTGTAATTGGTTCTAAATCTTTCATGGCTTGAATCTTCCATGGTTCAGTACCATTAGCAAGATAACTATCGGTGAGCAAAAGTACTGGGGTCATATGCTCTATTGCGATTTTTGATGCCTTATATGCAAAGTCGAAACAATTTGATGGTGAGCTAGCTGCTATAACAGGAACTGGAGATTCTCCATTTCTTCCAGATAATGCTTGGAACAAATCAGATTGCTCAGTTTTTGTTGGTAAACCAGTAGAAGGACCTCCACGCTGAACATTTACAATTACCAAAGGCAACTCGGTAATAACTGCTAGTCCAATAGCTTCAGACTTCAATGCCAGACCAGGTCCAGATGTTGAAGTAGCAGCAAAATTTCCTGCAAAAGCAGCACCTATAGAAGTTACAATACCACCGATTTCGTCTTCAGCCTGAAAGGACTTAGCCCCAACATCTTTACGCTCCGAAATTTCTTGTAGAATTTCAGTTGCAGGAGTTATAGGATAAGAACCAAGGAAGAATGGTAATTTTGCTTTTTCAGCAGCGGCAAGTAATCCCCATGCTGTTGCAACGTTTCCACTAATGTTGCGATATTTACCTTTTAAATTTGATACTGTACATATCCTAAATGATGGAATAGCTTGTATTGCAGATGCATAACTTGCTCCACCCTGCAGAACTATTTTATTAGCTTCAATTAAATTAGGTTTTTTCTTGAATTTCTTTTCGAAAAACTCTTCAGTATACTTCAATGGAAACCCAAAAAGCTTGTAAACAATGCCTAAGGCAAACATATTCTTGCTTTTCAACACTGTCTTAATATCGAGGTCCGTGTCTTTTAGACATTCTTTTGTCATCGAAGTAATCGGAGATTCGATAAGATTGTAATTCTGTTTAGTTGCCTGTAGTATTTCAGGGGTTAAACCAGCCTTAACTAAGTTTGCTTCAGTAAATGTGTCAATATCTGCAATAATTGTTCCTCCCCACTTGATTGAATTAATGTTTGCCATAATAGCAGCAGGATTCAATGCTATTAAAACATCACATTTGTCACCAGGGGTATGAATATTTTTTCCAAAATGAAGTTGAAAACCTGATACGCCACCAACAGTTCCCTGAGGAGCACGGATTTCTGCCGGATAATCCGGGAATGTTGCAACTTCTTCTCCCAATAATGCCGTGGTATTTGTCAGCTGTGTACCTGTAAGCTGAATGCCATCTCCAGAGTCTCCGGCAAATTTGACAACCACATTGTCAAGGTCAATAATTTGTTTACTCATATATTTATTGTTTCAATTATATTTACTTTCAATTTTTGACGCTGCAAAATTACTACTTATTGTTCAATTTCTTTCATTGTTAACTGAATTCTTTTTCTAGAAATATCAACTTCTGTAATTTTTACCTTTACATGCTGATGTAGCTTAAGAACTTCATTAGGATTTGAGATAAACTTATTAGTCATTTGTGAAATATGAACCAAGCCATTTTCCTTAATTCCAATATCTACAAATGCTCCAAAGTTTGTAATATTTGTAACTATGCCAGGCAACACCATTCCTAAATGCAAATCTTCAATTTTGTAAATGGTCTTGTCAAATTCCATTATTTTAATGCCTTTGCGTGGATCACGACCAGGTTTTTCAAGCTCTTTAACAATATCCTGCAAACTGGGTAAGCCAAGTTCACCACTAACATATTTCGACAAATCAAGATCTTTCAAAACAGTAGGTTCTGCAACCAGCTCATTTAGATTTTTCTTTAAATCTTTGGCAATTTTTGCAACCACTACATATGCCTCAGGATGCACTGCTGTATTGTCTAAAGGATTCTTAGCCTCGGGAATACGTAAAAAACCTGCACACTGCTCAAAGGCTTTTGCTCCAAGTCGTGGAACCTTCATCAAATCTTTTCTATCTGGGAATGCCCCATTTTCCTTGCGATAATCGATGATATTTTGAGCCAGCACTGGACCTAAACCAGAAACATAAGTTAACAAGTGTTTACTAGCTGTATTTAAATTAACGCCAACGCTATTTACTGCTGACTCAACAACTCGGTCGAGGCTTTCTTTCAAAAGTTTTTGATCGACATCATGTTGATATTGCCCTACACCTATTGATTTAGGATCAATCTTTACTAATTCGGCCAATGGGTCCATTAATCTACGTGCAATAGACACCGCGCCGCGAACAGTCACATCGTACTGCGGAAACTCTTCTCGTGCAACAGACGAAGCCGAATAAACAGAAGCTCCATCTTCGCTCACTACATAAACACGCAATTCCCTATCAAAAGATATTCTCTTAACAAAACTTTCAGTTTCACGACTTGCAGTTCCATTACCAATGGCCACAGCATCTATTTTGTAGCTACTTACTAATGAACTCAGCTTTTTCATAGCCAACGCTGTTTCTTCTTGCGGTTTATGAGGATATACTGTTTCGTTATGAAGGAGATTTCCTTGTTCGTCGATACATACAATCTTACAACCTGAGCGATATCCAGGATCAATACCAAGAATTCTTTTCTTGCCAAGTGGTGGAGCAAGTAGCAGCTGACGAAGATTTTCTGTAAAAACACCAATCGCTGAAATATCTGCTATTTTCTTACTTTCGCCCGAGAATTCATTTTCTATACTAGGTTTCAGTAGCCTCGAATAAGAATCTTCAATTGCTTTTGCAACCAAGACTGCACAATTAGTTTGTCCTTTAATAAAAAGATATTTCAATCGTTTGAGAGCACTTTCTTCATCGGGTGAAATATCAACTCTTAAAAATCCCTCTTTCTCTCCTCGTCTTATTGCCAAAATCCTGTGTGAGGGACATGTTGCAAGTTTTTGTGAAAACTCAAAGTAATCTTGATACTTTTCTGCTTCTTCAATTTTTGTTTTAACAACTTTTGAGCTAATAATTGCATCTTGAGCAAACAAAGTACGTATGCGTTCGCGAGCTTGCTTATTTTCTGCAATCTGTTCGGCAATTATATCATTTGCTCCTTGCAATGCTTCTTCAATTGTCTTAACGTCATCATTTAGGAAAGATGATGCAAGTTTCTCTATATCAATATTTTGTTGTCGGAAAATAATTTCTGCTAAAGGTTCAAGTCCTTTCTCTCTGGCAACAGAAGCCCTAGTTTTTTTCTTAGGCTTATATGGTAAGTAAATATCTTCCAATTCATTCGAATCCCAAGTTTCGTCAATCTGCTTTCTTAATTCTGGTGTCAGCAGACCTTGCTTTTCAATTATCGTAAGAATTGACTCTTTTCTTTCTGCAAGTTCAGTAAAAAGACTATGTTGTTTTTGAATTTTCTCAATTTCTACTTCATCTAAACCGCCTGTCCTTTCTTTACGATATCTCGAAATAAACGGGATAGTTGCCCCTCCATCTAGTAGTTCAACAGTATTTGCGACTTGCCTAAAAGCTATACCTGTTGTCCTTACTACTAATTCTAAAATCTTACTCATTACTAAAATTTTGCGCAAACATAGTACTTTTTAAAGTCTGAAAAGTGTGCATCTATGATTTTTTTTCACAATTTAACCTCGATAATTGTGGATAAGTCAACTCATAAATATAAATAAGATTAGTTTCGACATTCAGTAACTTTAAGATTAAAAAAGCGTATAAAATTACGGTTTAATAAAATTTACTTATGTTTTTTAATATTTATGCAATTCCGATTTATCTGGCTCTATTGTTTTTGTTCATGATTTTTACATTTTCTCTTAGAACCAGGAAGACACGCCATATGTACTACTTTATCTGGTTCAACTTGGCATGTACCGTTTACACATTGTTTTATGCAATGGAAATTTCTTCGGTAAAAATTGAATTTGCTGAATTGTTTTATAAACTAGAATATATTGGAATTCCTTTTGTAACAGCATTCTTCCTCCTATTTGTACTTAAATACACAGGTCACAATAAATTCTTCAAGAACAACTTAAATTTACTTGTTTATTTAATACCGACATTGACAGTTATTAATGTCTATACAAATCACTTAACTGGATTTTACCTAAGCGACTTTAGATTTAACTTAAATGGACCTTTTCCAATAACTGTTTTTAACCCAAAACTAGGATATTGGATAATGCAGTTAACAACTTTCGTTTATATGTTTATTGCAATCATCCTCTTATATAATTACCAAAAGAAATCAAAAAAAACAGGTTCGTCTCAAACAAATATTTTGTTAATAGCTGCTTCTGTTCCTTTTCTTTTCTATTTACTATATTTACTAAAACTAATTCCATATGGATTAGATCCTGTGCCGTTTTCATTTTTATTTAGCTCTGCTTTAATCATTTATGGGTTCACTAAAAGTAGTTTATTACATTCAGACGAAATATTACGAGAAGCTCTATTTGATAATATTGACAGTTCAATAATAATCATTGACAAAGACGAAATAATAATAGACCTTAATAAGCAATCAGAACATGTTCTTGGTATTAATTCCAGTTCAACAGGCAAATATGCAGCAGATGTCTTGTTCTTCTATAGTGAATTTTTTATTAATTCAAAAAGTAATCAAATTATTGAGAATAAGAAAAATAAGAAAGTATATCAGATTTCCAAGACAATACTAAAAGATAAGCTTAAGCAAGATCTTGGCATCATGTTTATTATAAACGATATTACTGGTTCGTTTTCTGCTGAAGAAGCCTTGCTAACAAGTAAAGAAAACTACAAAGATTTGGTTGATAATGCATCGGACTTAATTCAAAGTGTTGATTTCGAAGGGCAGATACTTTTTGCTAACAGAGCATGGAAACAAATGCTGGAATACAATGATGATGATTTAAAAACTCTTAAAATATGGGATATCATAGTTCCAGAACAAATAGAACACTGCAAACTAGTAATCACAGATGTAATATCTGGAAAATGTGTATCAAATATTGAAACTGTATTTACATCTAAGTCAGGAAAAAAAATCTGGGTTGAAGGGAATATCAATTGTCATTTCGAGAATGGTAAACCTGTCAGTACTCGAGGAATGTTTCGTGATATCACAGAAAGAGTACTAGCTAATGAAATTATCAATAAACGTTTAAAGTACGAAAAGCTTATTAATGAAATTTCATCATTATTTTTAAACGCAAAACTTGAAGATTTACCACAATCCGTAAACTCTTCTCTACAAATGTGTATCGATACTTTCTCAATCGACAGGTGCTCACTATTTCGTTTTGACCAAAATAAAAGCTTAATCAGCACAGAGTTCAGCAAAGTTAGAGAAGATAGATTTATATCACAGAATTTCAATAATAATATTGAAAAAAGTTTCTCATGGTGGAAAAATGAGGTAAAAGCAAAGCATTTTGTTCTTATAAATGATATTGAAAAGCTACCATCAGACGCAAAAATTGAAAAAGAAACCTATCTAAAACAACATATTAAAAGCTTGCTTAGCATTCCACTGGAGAGTGAAAACAAAGTTATTGGCTTCATAGGCTTTGACAATATTGAAACGATAAAAACCTGGACTGAAGATGAAATCAATACACTTATAATAATTACAGGAATAATAACTAAATCAATATTAAAAGCTGAAGCAGAAGAATCGTTGCGAAAAAGCCAAGAACAATTCCAGTTAGCCGTTGAAGGCTCTAATGACGGAATTTGGGATTGGGACTTAACAAACAACCGTCTTTTTTTATCGGCTAAATGGAAGCAAATGATTGGTTATGATGACAATGAGCTTGAAAACGATTTTACTGTATTTGAAAACCATATTCATCCAGAGGATAAATCTAGGGTTCTTAGTTATATTAACAATTATTTAGATGGGCAAATAGAAAACTATAAACTAGAATTTAGATTCCAGCATAAAAACGGTGATTATCGATGGATTTTAGCTAAAGGTGCAGGCATTTTTGATGTAAATGGTAAAATAATCCGTATGGCAGGTTCTCATACTGATATTACCGAAGAAGTCGAAGAAAGAAAAATTATGGAAAGACTTCTAAAGGATACCGAAATGCTTATCAAATCTGGAGGCGAAGAAATGATTGAAAGTATTACAGAAAATATCAGACAAATATCAGGAGCCGAGTTTGTATCCTTTAATTTATTTTTGCCTGATA
>CAZOHR010000067.1:7742-13926 GCA_964579045.1 uncultured Bacteroidales bacterium
GATAACAATGGTGCAAAAACAATAGCTCTTGCTGGATTATCCGATAAAATTCAAGCTTTTTGTAAAACTCTGGGAATTCAACTAAAAAATCACGTATGGAAAAAGGATGAAAATATTGAAAACATTATCAATAACAACACATTAACGAAGTTCAATTCATTAGCAGATATTTCTAAAGGTTCTTTTTCGACCTCTATGATAAAAATGCTAAGTAAAACATTCAATGTGGGTGAAGTAGCGCTGATAAGAATTTCTGATGATAAAAAGATTATAGGTTATTTTACCTTAATTTTTAAGCAGGGAAATGAAATAAAAAATACAGAACTAGTTGAACTATATTCGAATTATGTAGGCTTATTTCTCGACCGTAACGAATTTATTAATAGAATTGAGATTAAAGAGAGACTTCTAATTGCTATTGCAAACAGTACTGATGAATTATTAAAGAACTCTGATTACTATAAAGCTGCAGAAATCATTTTTAATCTTTTAGGTACTGTTACCGATGTTGACAGGGTTTATCTATTTGAAAATAAATTCGATATGGATGGTAATCCATTGAATATATTCAGTCAAAAAATAGAGTGGTGTAGTGAATTTGCAAAACCTCAAATTGATAATATCGAACTTCAGGATATTCCTTACTTAACATTGGCCGATTGCAGTGAACCAATGTCAGGTGGTAATGCATATTCAGCTATAGTTTCACAGTTGCCAGAAGGTAACTTCAAAAGCCATTTATTGCCCCAAAAAATTAAAAGTCTGCTAGTATTTCCTTTGTTTGTCGAAAATAAATTCTGGGGTTTTGTTGGTTTTGATGAATGCAAATATGAAAGAGTTTGGTCAACTGACGAGTTTTCGATTCTTCAAACATTCGCTGGCAGCTTCTCTTATGCTATTGAAAGAAAAATCCTTATCAACAAACTAAATGATTCTATTCTAAATGCGGAGAACGCAACCAAAGCCAAAGGAGAATTTCTCGCTAATATGAGTCATGAAATACGCACTCCTTTAAATGGGGTTATTGGTTTCTCTGATTTACTAATGCGCACAGAATTAAGTGTTTTGCAAAATCAATATGCAAAATCGATAAACCAGTCTGCTTCTACCCTGCTCGACTTAATAAACGACATCCTCGACTTCTCTAAAATTGAAGCAGGTAAACTGGTTTTAAATATTGAGAAAGTAGACATAAGAGATCTAGCTGAACAAATTACAGATATAGTAAAGTTCTCAGCACACAAAAAAGATTTAGAAATCCTATTGAACTTAAAGTCAAATGTTCCACTTTTTGTATTTGCAGATTATGTTAGAATAAGGCAGGTTCTTGTAAATCTTATGAGCAATGCTATTAAGTTTACAGAGAAAGGAGAAATTGAAATAAAAGTTGAATATACAGAACTTGAGAAGACAGGTCGTGGTATAATTAAATTTTCGATCAGAGATACTGGAATAGGCATACAAGAAGACCAACAACTTAAAATTCTAGATTCCTTTACACAGGCAGATTTATCAATAACAAAGAAATTTGGAGGTTCTGGTCTTGGTTTAACAATCGTGACTAAACTTTTAGCATTGATGGGTAGCAAATTATCTATTGAAAGTGAAAAAGGGAAAGGCTCTATTTTCAGCTTCGAGCTAGAATTGGAAACATGTGATGAGGTCTTTGATCAAGGAAATGATAACTCATATTTGCAGAGCTTCAAGAAAGTTTTGATTGTTGATGATAATCAAAATAATTTAATCATCGTAAACGAAATGCTAAAGCTTCTGCACATTTCATCAGATATGGCAAACAACGCTTTTGATGCAATTAACTTAGTTAAACATGAAAAATACAACCTTGCAATTATCGACTTTAATATGCCAGGAAAAGATGGACTAACTCTTATTGATGAAATAAGAAACACATTGAAGATCAGCTACAACAAACTACCAATAATAATTCTACACAGCTCGTCAGAACTAGATAATATATCTTTTTTGATTGAGAGCAAGAAGATTAATCTAGAAATGGTAAAACCATTAAAATTATCTCAGCTAGTATCAGGCTTACAAAAAGTGTCTGCTATAGATATCGAAGAAAACGAAACAGAAATTATTGTTGAAGAAAATTTGGATCAAAACCTACCTATAACCCAAGAAGCTAAGCCAAGCCTAAAAATTATGATTGTTGAAGACAATCTTACAAATTTAATGTTGGCCAAGCATATCCTTAATGTGGTTTGTCCCGATGTCACAATTATTGAAGCAATGGACGGAAAGGAGGCGGTTGATACATTCGAGAAAGAATTGCCCGATTTAATACTTATGGATATTAATATGCCAGTAATGAGTGGTTATGATGCCACGAAACTCATTCGTAAAACTGCCAACGGTAAGGATGTTCCTATAGTTGCGCTAACGGCTGGAACACTTAATGATGAAAAAATTAAATCTATAGAATCTGGAATGAATGATTATATCTCAAAACCAATAGTAATAGAAACCCTCGAATTGATTCTAGAAAAATATATATGTTTCAAAAAAACTTAAAACTATGGACGAAAACAAGTTAAATGCTTCATTGCAGCATTTTCACAAAGCGTATTTAATAGATATGGTTGGAGAAAATCAGGATTTTATAAACCTTCTAATAAAAACCTATTTTGAAGGATTTTACAAATATATTATAAAAATCAGGCAAGCAGTTCATGACCAGAATCAAGAAGCCTTAAAACTCAATGCACATTCGATTACAGGCTCTTCAAAATCAGTTTGTTTCGAAATCATGGCGAAACTCGCCTTTGATCTTGAAAATACTGAGGTTTCCAAAATTGACGAAATCAATGATTTAATCGAAGAAATGGAGAATGAGTTAGAAATTATCAAAGAAATAATTACTTTGGAATAATTTTTTATATATTTGCAATGAGTATAAAAAATAAACTAAGTAAGTGATTAGAGCTATTATAGTTGAAGATGAACAGGTTGCTTATCAGGTTTTGAAAAAAATTCTTGAGGACAACTTCCCTGATATTAAAGTTATTGGGCATGGGGCTTCATGCACCGAAGGGATAGATCTTATAAAGGCTGCTAATCCCGATATTGTTTTTCTAGATATTCAGATGCAGGATGGTTCTGGATTTACACTGCTTGAGGCATTCGATAAAATTGAGTTCGGAGTGATTTTCGTAACCTCTTTCGACAACTATGCAATAAATGCAATTAAGTGGTCGGCTCTTGATTATATCCTGAAACCAGTAAAAGCTGATGATCTCAAAGAAGCGATTAATAAATACAAGAAATCTAAAGGTATTCTGGAATCAGCTCCGCGACACGCTGCACTTTTAGAAAATATTAAAACTCACAAGAAGAATCCTCAAAAGATAGTACTGCCTACAAACGAAGAATATCATATCGTTTCACCAGACGACATTATACGCTGCCAATCGGATAATTATTATACTAATATTTTTCTTTCAAACGGTAAAATAGTGCTTGTTTCAAAAACACTTAAAGAATATGAGCAGCTTCTCTCCGACTCTGGCTTTGTTAGAACTCATAACTCACATTTAATAAATGTAAAATATATTAAGACATTTGTAAGACTCGAAGGTGGCTATATAGTAATGTCTGACAATAAAATCATACCTGTATCACGACGCAAAAAAGGCATTGTTCTAGACATGATTAGTCAGATGTAAATATCTAGAATAGTAATTTCTACATAGCTCTAGATTTCACTTTAATTTTATTTTCTACTTTTGCACAATATTTAAAACTATATATGCAGAAAATACTAATAATATACACTGGTGGAACAATCGGGATGATTAAAGACAGCGATGGCGTCTTATTACCTTTTAACTTCGATAATCTGATAAGCTACATTCCTTTGTTAAAGAATTTTCCAGCATCAATAAGTTCGTATAGCTTCGAAAACCCTATTGATTCATCAGATTCGAATCCTGAATTCTGGATTAGAATTTCAGGAATAATTGCTAAACATTATGATAGTTTCGATGGATTTGTAATTCTTCATGGTTCCGACACCATGGCATACACAGCTTCTGCGCTTAGCTATATGCTCGAAAATTTGTCAAAACCTGTAATTCTCACTGGATCTCAGTTGCCGATTGGTTTAATTAGAACAGATGGTAGAGAGAATATCATTGCGGCATTGGAGCTTGCTTGTATGACAAAAAACGGTAAACCATTGATTCAGGAAGTATGTGTATATTTCGAAAACAAACTGATGCGAGGTAATAGAACAACCAAGTTTTCTGCAGACAACTTCGATGCTTTTATGTCACCTAATTACCCAGTATTAGCCAAAGTTGGAATTGATATTAAAATCTTTGATGACAGACTGTGGAGAAATAATCTTGATTTCTTAATTGTTCATAATGATTTTTGTACCGAAATCGCCATATTAAAATTCTTCCCAGGAATAAATGCCTCGGTAATCAAAGCATTAGCAGCAATAAATGGCCTAAAAGGGCTAATTATCGAAACTTATGGCTCTGGAAACGCACCAACAGACAATAAAATAATTGAAGCCTTAAAAACAGCTATAAACAAGGGAATTTGCGTATTGAATATTACTCAATGTACTGTGGGCAAAGTTCAACATGGTAAATATACTACAAGTATCAAGCTCGACGAAATTGGAGTCATTAGCGGTAGAGATATGACCACCGAAGCGGCTGTTACAAAAATGATGTTTATTCTAGGTAAGCAGTATTCCCAAAAAGAAACAGCAAAACTGCTCGGATTACAGCTTAGAGGAGAGATTTCCTAATTATACTCAACCTCCATGGGATTTTATATTTAGAAACTAGTAGATTTTGAAACTAATCGATGAAAAAATTCTTTGCATAGCAGTAGCTATGGTAATAATTTTTGAAGAAGAGTAGGCTCAAAAGATACGGTTTATATTACAAAATTCCCATGGAGGTTGAGTATAAACTTTCTTCCAGATATTATTTATTTGGATTATAGGATTCAAAAGTATTATCATTAAAGAATATTACAATTCTCTCAACTTTCTTGTCAGTTAAAGGCTTCTCATAAGATTTTGTCGTATCAGTACTTGAAAACGTAGTACTGCTTGGCTTTTCAGCTTCGGTAATAATCGTATCTGGAGCCAATTCTCGCTGTTCTAGGTTTACAGTTTGCTTTTCTTCAATAGTTTTACTCTCCTGAATACGAAAAGCAGATTTAAGATATATGTCGTCAGATGCTTTTGTAGGTTGTTCTGTAAAATCACCAGCACCAGGTGCTACAGATTTATACATATTTCCTTTCCCTAAAAGTAACCATTCAGAATTAATTCCTCTAAAACGGTCAAGAATCTTAATTAGAAAATCTGTAGATGGATTATTTCTCCCAGATAAAATATGAGAAATCCCTGAAGCCTGAACTCCAATCTCCTCTGCAAATTTTGCAGCAGTCATTTTCTCTTCTCTGATAATTTTAGCAATTCTATCTTTCATTATTTTTGCATTTTGTCACATTACAAATGTAATGTATTAAATGATTACATTTGTAATTCTTTATTAACAATTGCAAGTTTACATTTGTAATCAACAAAATATGTATTTAGTTAAAAATAACTTTGGCATATATCTTGCAAATATCACATTGTAAATTATACAATTCAGGCTTATATCAGTAATAATTAAAACCCTGAATCAATAAAGACCATAAATACACACCCGAAAACCTCGAAATCGGAGCATTTTTCCATTTATTTTACTCAATACTTAATCAAAAAGCATCTAAAATACTGGTTATCAAGCATTTATATGACCAGATTTGTATTATTTAACCTCATTATGACTAATTATTCACAAACCTCATTCAATTCTTTTAATAATTACTTAAAATAAATCTTATAAAGTACTGATTTAGAGTATATTAACATTCTATTTTTTAACTTAATTAAACTAATGTTTTTAATTACAACTGTTAAATCAATAAATTAACAATTGTAATGTTTTGTGCCTATTATTGTATTAAAATCCTTGATTCACATTTGTAATGTGAGGCATTTTGTAAATTTATTATTCACATATGTAATTCTATCGTAATATTTTCAAAAATCTAAAATCGCTTATTTAAGCTCCTTTTTGTTTGTTAAAGAAAATGTATGTCTGAAAAAAATCGTGGCTCCTACCCTATGAAAATAACAAATCACAAA
>CAZOHR010000068.1:0-13691 GCA_964579045.1 uncultured Bacteroidales bacterium
TCCAAAGCATTCTAAATAATCTCTATTTTGCACATACTAAAAAATCTAATTTTAGAATACGTGTATTATATTATTAGATATTCCCAACTAGCATTTCCTGTTTTAAAGTCTAACTTTTTTTCTTGATAAAAAAAGTTACAAAAAAATCAAGAAGAAACGATCCTTCCCCCCTCTCTTTTGGAACAAAAGAACTGTAAGCAAAGCTGGACAAGCCTCTTTGCAACAGTTCTATTTGTTCCAAAATTCACAAGGCCTGGGTTGGCTCGGCGTTTCTTCGAGGCCAACGCACGTCGCTTCGAATTATATTCATCCCTTTAATACGATAATTTCTCGCTCGAATTTTAAAAAAACAAAAGTTCTGCAAGCGTTTTTAAGGTATTCGCTGATTTTGCATGCATAAAATGTGTGAAATATTGACATATTGGCTCAATATCAAGTCATGTATAGTTATTGGCTGCGCCGAGCTAAAGGTTCAGTAGACCATAATTAATCCTTACTCACTGCATTTACAAGCATTTCCCCTACTGCAATAGTATATCCTTCAGATGAAAAAACTGTTTTTGCATTCGAATCAACGAGTATTATTTGTGGGAATTCTCTTTTGCCACCAGAGACTTTGCAAGTGCTATTAATGTTAAGAAGTGCAAAATCTTTATCATAATAGAACTTTAAATCAGCTGGATAACCATACTGTATGGGTTCAAACTCAGATGTACTTACTAGGTAGATGACAGAAATCTTATTCTTTTTGAGTTCCGCCAACATCGGATTAATATCACGTACTATATGCTTTGAGGGTTCCTTTCCAGGTTCAAGCCAACAAAATGCGGTATAACTTCCACCTGTTACAAGTCCAGAAGAGTTAACAGAACTGCCATATTTGTCTGTAATTTGTGAATGATTAAAGGTTTTAGCGGTGCTGTTGTTTTCACTTTTGTCTGGTAGCTCAACTTTAATTGTTAGGCTGGTATTCTCATTCAGTTCAAAGTATTTGCGTTTTACATTCACACTTCCATCCTGATTTCGAACCGAAGTTAAAAGCATATATTCACCGCAAGGCAAATCTACCCCTTCGGCAAATGAAGATAATGGAACTTCCCAACCTAAATCAACAGTTTCGAAATTACCATTGTTTAATCTAGCTAGCGAAAAGTGAATTCTGTATTTAAGTTCTCTTGATTCGTCAACAGCTTGCATATACAGCTTTGAGCGTTTCAGGATTTCTTGTTTTTTATCTTTACTCAAAATCACATCTGTCCATGTTCCTTGATGATAATACTGAACTGTATTTGACGCAAAATCAATCCGTGCAGGTATTCCCAATGTTCTGTAAAAAGCAACAGTGTATATCATCAAGGATCTGAAGTCAGAAAATTTGAGTTTTTGTACTCCCGAAGGAGTAAGAGGAACTCGATAAGTATTTATGGCATCTCCACTAATTTTTTTGTTGAATGCACCTGATTCAGTTTTAATTTCGGATAAAATATAGTCAGATATTTTTGCGGGTTCGTTTATAAAATCATCAATCATAGCACTGTCAAGGTCTGATATTATAAGTTCGCGGTATTGTTTCAGCATTTCGAATTCAACTCTTGGACACAAAACAAACAATTTAAATATTGAGTCAGGAATTTCAGGGTTTTTATATTTAAGCGAAAAATCAAGGTGTTCGGTTAAAATTTCGGAACGTGTATCTCTTAAGTCTTTCTCAGAAATTACAGATAAAATTGCAATCGCGTCATTTCTCATGTCCTTGTATGAGTATTCAATAAGGAAGCTCTCTATTTCGAACCAGTTGCCTCGGCTATTAATCAGAAATGGTTTTACTTCATCAGGATAGCCAAAAGTGCGAACAAATTCCCTAGCTTTGAAATCATCATAAAATGTGGATTCAAATTCTGCTCTGATATTATCTTCTTCTTTGAGTCTTTCTGCGTTTCTTTGCACTGCTGCTGAATCATCAGGAGCAACAACACCTGCGCTAGGAGGCATATAAAAACTTTCTGTCGCAGGATAAGTGTTTTCTTCCTTTAAGTATATTTTCACAATACCTGCTTGCTCTGGATCAATAGTTTGGCTTGCAAATTTTCCTTTGTAAGAAACAAAGACCTCTAGGCTTCCATAACCTGTTTCAAACTCTGCCACACCTGCAAAGTCTGTTTTTGTAGTATGTAGAGGATATAATTCGGCATAATTGTACAGTTGAAACTGAACATCGGCAAGCCAAACAGGAATATTATTTTCCTTTACAACTACAACAGTCAATTTCTTTAATGGAGCATATGTTTTTGTTGCATTTAACCAAGTATAATTACTTGTGGAACTGAGAAAGTCAGAATTTTCTGAATCTACTTGTCCGAATTGTTTGGTATGAATTAACATTGTGCGTGTGGCAGGCACGGCAAACCATCCCGAATTAAGAACTGGAGCAGGCTCACAAGCACCTAGGAATTTCCATTCTCCGTCAATCCACACTTCAACCCACGCATGATTATCGTCGGTGTGCGCCCAGCGCGGTGTGTACACCTGACGAGCAGGTATTCCGACAGCTCTAAGAGCTGTTACCAGAAATGTTGACTCTTCTCCACATCTGCCAAAACCAGATTTCATTGCTGCCAATGGTGAAATAGTTCTCTCATCAGTGCCTCTATAAACGACTTTCTCATGGCACCAATGATTAACTTCCAAAGCAGCTTCTTCCATGCTCAAATTCATTGGTAAAAGACGCTCTTTTAATTCTCGGAAGATGACCATTCTAGCGGTGTCAAGGTTTTCGTTGTTTACACGTGGTGGTAAAACATAATGTTTAAAAATATCTTCAGGAGTTTTTGATGACCAAGGAAAGGTAGTTTTAGCTAAAATGGCAAAATCTACTTGTCTCTCGAAAAATTCAAATTCATTATCGGCAAAATCACAAAGAGGCATATAAGCAAAAACAAATTGAAGATATTCGGCTTTAACTGAGTCAAAATCTGCTGTTTCGAGCTTTGTAAAAAAGTCGCAATTTTGTGTCAGGAGGATTTGTTTGCGGCATTTATAATCCTTTGATAAGCCATTGTCATTAGTCTCTGGCATCGCTTTAAAGCAGGAAACAAAACCAAAAGGTATTAGCAAAAATATATAATTCTTCATATCTACAATTTTAACAAAAATAATACTTTACAGACATTTTTCTTATGAAAAAATATGTTGTTTGAAATGAAAATTTTGTATTACTTTTGATTTTGTGAAGGTATGCTATTTCAGGTATATAGGCAGTAAAATTATTGGAGGCTTTTTTGAAAAAGTTTGCAGCAAATTTAAGATTTTTTAGATGAAGGATTTTTTCAATGATTTGATGTCAGAATTTACCCTGCCCTTAAGCAATCCTGTTTTGGTTTTTTCGTTGGTGCTAATTATAATCTTGTTGTCGCCGATTTTGCTTAAAAGATTAAAAATCCCAGGAATTATTGGGTTAATAATTTCAGGTGTGATTATCGGACCATATGGTTTTAATATCCTTGAAAAAAACTCTGCTGTTGAATTATTCTCGACTATTGGCTTGCTTTACATAATGTTTATTGCTGGGCTTGACCTTAATATCGGACAGTTTAGAGTTAATCGTAATAAAAGTCTTGCCTTTGGTTTCTTTACATTCTCATTACCATTGTCAATTGGATTTGTGCTTTGTTATTATGTGCTTGGCTATAATTTTGACGCATCATTATTAACTGCAAGTATGTTTGCAACACATACTCTGGTTGCATATCCAATAGTTAGTAAAATGGGTATCACAAAGAATGAAGCAGTTGCAATTACTGTCGGCGGAACAATCCTAACCGACACTGCAGTTTTAATGATTCTTGCGATAATAATTGGAAATAGCGAAGGAAATCTTAATCAGGAATTCTTTATACGTTTAGGAATTTCGTTTGCATTATTCCTACTTATAATGTTTTTCGTTGTTCCAAGAATTGCAAAATGGTTTTTCAGAAAATTGGAAAGCGAAAAACATGCACATTACATCTTTGTTCTAGCAGTTGTTTTCTTTGCAGCATTTTTGGCCGAAGTTTGTGGTCTTGAACCTATTATTGGGGCTTTTGTTGCAGGTTTAGCTTTAAACCAACTTATCCCAAGATCATCTGCATTGATGAACAGAATAGATTTTATTGGAAATTCACTCTTTATCCCTTTCTTTCTAATTTCTGTTGGAATGATTGTGGATGTAAGTGTTATTTTAAATGGATGGACAGCAGTAATTGTCGCAGTAGTTCTAACCGTTGGTGCGATATTTGGCAAATGGCTAGCTGCATTTTTAACACAAATTATATTTAAATATTCTAGGGCACAGAGACAATTGATTTTTGGACTTTCGGCTTCGCATGCTGCTGCAACTCTTGCTGTTATTATGGTAGGATATAAAGTCGGGATTCTTGATGAGAACATTCTCAATGGTACAATTATTCTGATTCTTGTTACTTGCATTGTTGCTTCATTTGCAACAGAGAGAGCATCTAGAAAGATTCTTCTTTCGTCGGATAATGACGCACAAGGGGCTACTATTAAAAAATTTGTTGGGAATGAACATATTCTTATTCCTATTGCCAATCTTACAGGAATAAGTAAGTTGTTGGACTTTGCTTTTTTGATTAAAAACAAGAAATCTGTAAATCCTGTTACTGTTCTTTCTGTTGTTCACAATGATGAAATGGCAGAAGTAAATCTTCTATCAACTCGTGAAAAGTTAGAAGATTATGTTAAGCAAGGAGCTGCAGCAGAAACCCCAGTTAATGCAATTGCAACAATTGACTACAATACCGTTGGTGGTATATCAAGGATATCAAAGGAAATTCTTGCTGATATTTTGATTATTGGCTGGCCAAGTAAGGCAGGAATAATTGATAAAATTGCTGGTGAAAAGGTAGACTCTATAATTACCACAGTTAACAGAAATATATTTGTTTGTTCGCTAAGTGAAAGTTTAGTATCCCTCAAAAGAATCGTACTGGTCTCACCACCAATTGCTGAAAAAGAAAATGGTTTTAGTTTGTGGGCAAATAAAATATTTAGACTTGCAACAGAATTGTCTATTCCTGTTATTCATTTTGGAGAGGTTGAAGTTGACGATGCTTTAAAGGAGAGAATCAAAATTAAACAGTTTAATGTAAAAAAGGATTTTGTGAAATTCGAAGATTGGGACGACTTCTTGGTGCTATCTCGTCAAATTAAAGATGATGATTTGCTAGTTATCGTTTCTGCAAGAAAAAATTCGGTTTCATATATTAGCTATTTCGATAATATTTTTGCAAAAGTTGAAAAATATTTTAGTCAAAACAATAGAATTATTATCTACCCACAACAGCTAGATTCCTATGGCGATAAATTTGAAGATTTAACGAATAGTCCACTTGTAAAAGGGATTGAAGCTATTGAGTCAATTGGTAAAGGTATTGGGAGGATTTTTACTAAAGAATAATCATTTCATTACAATGCCTATGCAAAGATTTGGAGTCTATCAGAATCGAGTTTTACAAAAATAAAAAGTAATATGGTAAATGCCCATAGCGAAGAGCCTCCATAGCTAAAAAATGGCAGTGGTATTCCGATAACAGGTGCTAGACCAATTGTCATTCCCACATTTACAGCAACATGGAAAAATAATATTGATGCCACACCATATGCATATACTCTTGAAAATGCCGATCTTTGCCTTTCGGCTAAAAATAGTATCCTAAGAATTAGAAAACCAAATAAAAACATAACTACCGTTGTCCCAATAAATCCCCATTCTTCGCCAATAGTACAAAAGATAAAGTCGGTACTCTGTTCAGGAACAAAGTTGTATTTTGTCTGTGTGCCATTTAAAAAGCCTTTTCCGGAAAATCCTCCCGAGCCAATTGCAATTTTTGACTGATTTACATTATATCCAACCCCTAGTGGGTCGCTGTTTTTTCCCAACATTTCGTTTATCCTATTTTGTTGATGAGGCTGTAGAGCGTGATTAAAAAGATAATCAACTGACATTACAAAGACGGCAATTCCAATAATAACACTAAAGAACAAAACTAAATTCCTATTTCGTTTTATAAAGTGCATAACCAACATCATTAAACCAATAAGAGCGATGTTTAGTAAAATGAGATTGATAGGTTTATTGTCAAAAACAGAAGAATAATTATAGACTACGAGCGAAACTGCAACAAACAAAAGAGAGCTATAAAAAACTATTTGAGTCTGAAAATTACGGCCATTTGTTAGGATGAAACCAAGAACACCAGTGCAAGCAACAATTATTAATAACACCTCAAGATTTGTTACTAGAGCCATAATAAATAAGGCGATTATTGCAAATGCAGTGAAGAAAAGTACCTTGTTCATGCCCTCACGAAAAAGCACAAAAACAAATGCGAAAAATACAAGTGCAGATCCGGTATCGTTCTGTATAAAAATCAGCAATACTGGAAATCCGAGCATAGCTCCAAGAATGGCAATATTATTTGTTTTATTAAAGGAGAAATTTCCACCGCTTAAAATCTGAGCTAGTGCTAGACAGATAGTAATCTTTGTGAATTCTACTGGTTGCATTCTGAAAGTTCCAATCTCGAACCACGATTTTGATGAATTTACTTCTACACCAAAAAGCAATACACTTATTAAAAGTAAAATGCCTATTCCATACAATGGATATGCAAAGGCAGAATAGAATTTACTATCAGTAATTAGAACTATGAGAATCAATATTAATGCAGCACCAATCCATATTAATTGTTTGCCATAACTTTGGCTAAAATCAAATATACTGCTATGTGTGTCGTCGAATACTGCCGAATATATATTTACCCAGCCCATAAAAACAAGCAGTAGATAAATAATAACTGTAATCCAGTCGATATTTACAAGTGTATTTCCTCTTCTATTCTGATTCATCTTCAATAAATAAATCTGATTCAATTATTCTTTTTTCAAGAATTGTGTCTGTTACGAACCCCTTGATATATTTCTCAATCATCAAACGGCTTATAGGTGCAGCCGAAACTCCACCAAAACCACCATTTTCGATATAAACAGAAATTGCTATCTCAGGTAAATCTTTTGGAGCAAATGCAATAAATACGGAGTGGTCTTTACCCGCATTCTGAGCCGTTCCGGTTTTTCCACATACGCGAATATCACTCATCTTTGCGTAATATCCAGTTCCATATTCATCATTAACAACATAATCCATTCCTTCTGCTATTACCTCAAAATATTTTTTATCGAAAGGAGTAAATATTTTCTGTGTATTCTCGCCAGTTATTGGTTCTCCGTCAACCTTTTTAACCAGATGAGGGTTGTAATAAAATCCTCTATTTGCAATTATAGCACAAAAATGTGCCATTTGAAGCGGCGAAATCAAGACCTCTCCCTGCCCAATTCCCAAAGAATAAACAGTACTAAATGCCCAGCGGTGTTTGCCATAAAGTTTATCATAAAAATCAGGACCTGGAATTTGTCCATTATTTACAGAAGGAAGACCAATGTCAAGAGCTCTGTCGAATCCAAGAGTAACGATTTTCTTTTTCCACAAATCAAGGCCAATGCGAGAATCTTTAAAATGGCTTCGCTCTATTCCTCGCTGAACAATTTCTTTAAAAACATAGTAAAAGTAAGGATTACACGAATATTGAACAGCTCTTGCAACTCCATTTGCTGGTGGATGTCCGTGACAGCCTACCTTAGAATTGTCGCACGGGAAGAATTGGTCAATTGTTATTAGGCCATCTTGTAGTGCGACCAAAGCATTTGCCATTTTAAAAATGGACCCAGGTGGATATGTAGATGACACAGCACGATTTATCAATGGCTTTCCTGGTGTATTAAGCAAACTGTCATAAAATACACCTCTTTGGCGACCGACCAGTAACTGTGGATCATAAGTAGGACTCGACACCATTGCTAATATTTCGCCTGTTGCTGGGTCTATTGCAACAATACTCCCAACTTTGTTTTGCATTAGGAGTTCTCCATATCTCTGCAACTCAAGATCTATAGTAAGGGTAAGGTCTTTACCAGGAACTGCAACGGTATCATATTTTCCTTCCATGTAAGAGCCCTGAATATCGCTATGAACATCAACTAAAAATACTTTAACTCCTTTTTTACCACGTAGTTCTTTTTCATAATATTTTTCAATACCGCTTTTTCCAGCATAGTCACCACCAGAATAATATGCATCGCCTTTTAAGGTTTCTAAATCTACTTCGCCAACATCGCCTAAAACCTGCGCGGCAATACCTTCAGTATATTTTCGTAAGGTTCGTGATTGTACGAAAAAGCCAGGGAAACGATACAACTGTTCCTGTAACTGTGTATATTGTATAGAGGTAATTTGCTTAAAAAATACAGAAGGCCTGTAACTTGAATATTCTTTCGACTTTTCAAGTCGCATATAAAAATCTTCTTTATCAATTCCTAAATCTTTACAAAGGGCTATTGTATCAAAGGCTTTCATGTTTTTTGGAACTAGCATCAAATCATATGCAGCTTCGTTACATACTAAAAGCTTGCCGTTTCGATCATAAATCAAACCACGCCCAGGGTACACTGTTACACGACGTTGTGAATTATTGTCTGAGGAAACTTTAAATGATTCGTCTATTAACTGAAGGTTTAGAAGTTTAATCCAAATAATTAGAAACAGTACGAGGATAATTCCACCAATAGTATATTTCCTAACTTCCAGATTTTTCATATTAATCTCTCATTAGAAGCAAATGACCAATCACGATAAATAGTAAACTGAATATTGAACTTACTACAATTTTTCCGATGGTCGTAAAAAATGCAGTAAAGCCATATGCATCTAAAAAAAATAAGGAAATATGGTGTACAAGGATAATGCTGATTGAATATTTAAGAAACCATACCAGTCCATTGTTTTTAATTCCAGGAAGTTTGTTCATGTCGTATCCCTCACGTGGAGAATACAATTGAAGTATGACAGGTCGTAAGAAAGCCGTAAATACTGTTGCCGCCGCATGCACTCCTGGCGTGGAATTGAAAATATCAACGCTGATACCAAGTAAAAAAGCTAAAATTAAAACAAAGAATTTATTTGCTTCTACAGGTAAAAGAATAATAAAAAGGAGATAGATAAAAACATTTACATAACCAGTAAAATAAATATGGTCGAATATCAGTGTCTGTATCAACACCGATAGTACAAAGAGTAATATGTATCTTAAATTATTCCTGATCATCTTCGTTATCTTCTGGCATCATCTGCCTTTGTTCTTTAATATTTAGATTTTTTATGACATAAACATAGCTAAGATTGTTAAAGTCTGTAAATAGAGCTACGGTTATTTCATAAAAATCTGTAGATGCATCTTTAGTGAAAGAATGTATTTTACCAACAGGGACAGCATCAGGAAAAATCGCTGAATAGCCGCTGGTAACAATACGATCGCCTTCTTTTAAACTTACATAACCTGGAATTTCGGACAAAAGTGCATGGTTTATTCTATTACTTTGCCAAGAAAGTGACCCGAAATAATTATTTTTTTCAAGTTTAACACTTATTCTACTTTCAGGATTAATTATTGGTAAAACTGATGCGTATTTGTCAGATACACTAACCACAATGCCTACTACTCCATCAGCACCAATAACACCCATTTCTGGTTCAACACCATGTTCACGTCCTTTATTTATTGTAATATAATTTTGTTTGCGGTTGACAGTTGCGCTTACAACTTTTGCTGCTATGTATTCATAACCACTTCTTTCGATCGAGGGAATATTATCACGACGATATCGTTCAAGATTGTTTCTGAGTCGTTCGTTTTCCACAACTAACGAATCGTTTACAGCACCTAATCTTATGTAATCTGTAACAGAACTCCATTGCTCTTGTATTGAGGCAGTAATTCTGTTTGATGAATTTAAAAATGATGATCTCCGATATCCATTTGATGAAAAAATAAATGCAAAGCAAATAATTTCAAGCAGTATGAATGCCAGAGTATAAGAGTATTTTATTATAAAGTTTAATAAATTTCTCATTTAACATACCTAGCGAATCAGGAATGGGAATCTATCAACATTCTTTAAAGCAATACCCGTTCCTCTCGCAACGGCATGCAATGGATCATCTGCAATGTGAACTGGAATGTTTGTTTTGTCTGACAATCTTTTGTCTAATCCTCTAAGCAAAGCACCACCACCTGCAAGATAAATACCGCGTGTGTAAATATCTGAATATAATTCTGGAGGCGTAAGTTCGAGCACTGCCATGATAGCTGTCTCTATTTTGGAAATTGACTTGTCGAGACTATGAGCTATTTCCTGATAAGAAACCGGAATTTCGATTGGAAGAGCTGTCATCTGGTGAGGACCTCTAACTACATAGTCGGCTGGTGGATTTGCAAGTTCTGGAATAGCTGCTCCAACATTTATTTTTATATCTTCGGCAGTTCTGTCTCCAATTTTAATATTGTGCTGACGACGCATATATTCTTGAATATCATCAGTAAAGTCATCTCCTGCAATACGAATTGAACGGTTACAAACAATACCACCTAGCGAAATAACTGCAATTTCTGTTGTTCCGCCTCCGATATCAACTACCATATTTCCTTGCGGTGCTTCTACATCCATTCCTATTCCTATAGCCGCTGCCATTGGTTCGTAAATCATATAAACTTCACGGCCTCCAGCATGCTCAGATGAATCGCGAACAGCTCTAAGTTCAACCTCAGTACTTCCAGATGGAATGCAAACAACCATTTTTAATGATGGATTGAACCAACTACGCTTTTTGTTAAGCATCTTTATCATGCCACGAATCATTAATTCGGCAGAATTAAAGTCGGCAATAACACCGTCCCTTAAAGGTTTTACAGTTCTTATCCCCTCGTGTGTCTTTCCGTGCATTTGACGGGCTTTGTGTCCTATTGCAACCACCTTGCCTGTTCTTTCGTCTAATGCCACGATTGAAGGTTCATCAACAACAATTTTATCGTTGTGAATAATGATTGTATTTGCAGTACCCAAGTCAATTGCAATTTCTTGCTGTAAAAATGAAAAAAATCCCATAATGTCCTATTTTTTTAACCCCGAAAGATACATATTCTTTAAAAAACACACAAAAATCATTTTATTGTAATGTGTGGGCTTATTGTGTTGATAATCAATGAGTTATGTTTAGTGATAAAAACACAATTGTAGTTTTGCAATATATATGTCAGCAAAAACATTCTTAAAATTGAAAAATTCGTAAAAAAGATGGACTGAATTTTATCAATTTTAGTACATATAATACTGATAAAACCTGTCTTTACGATGTGATTTATAACTATCGTAGTACTCATCTTTATTCTTTCTACAATCTAAGATAATAATTCTGAATTTAGTTTTCTCTTTTTTTCTCCATTGTTGAAAACGCAATTACACCATCCATTACTTCTGGCAGGAAATACGATATGGTAATATATCGCTCGTCAATTCTGGTTACAATTATTACACCTAAATCGTTGCAATATTCTTTTCCCTCGTCGATATATTCAACAAATTCTGCTTTGTTTTTATCAGCTTTTACCAATTTCCAATGACCACTACAAGGGAAACTTGGGTAGTTGATAGTTATAATATTATTGTCGTAGTCGTAATCTAAAAAAATCTCCCATGTTGTTTGACTCAATGCCACTGGCTGATAACCAACGCCTAACCAGGATCCATCAAGCCATTTAGTCTTTTTGTGTTGAGCCTGCAAGTCTGTAATAGATAGACAACAAATTAGAAATACTGCAATAGCAATTAGAATATTTTTCATAATCATTTGTTTATGTGAGTAAAAAGTCAATTAAACGGCTTTAGTTAAACGGGATTTAGGTTTACTTTATTGCTTAGAAAATTGTGACAAAGTCAGGTTTCTCTAATGTTTAAAATGTCGTATACCTGTAAAAACCATTGGGATTTTATGTTCATTGCAGAATTTCACAGTGTCTTCATCACGGATTGAGCCTCCTGGTTGAATAACACAATTAATCCCTTCTTTAAATGCAATTTCGATTGAGTCGCTAAATGGAAAAAATGCATCTGACGCCATAACAGCCCCATGCAAATCAAAGCCAAAACTTTTAGCTTTCTCAATAGCTTGTTTAAGGGCATCAACACGAGAAGTTTGGCCAGTTCCGCTGGCGAGCAGCTGAGAGTTTTTAACTAGTACAATAGCATTAGATTTGGTGTTTTTAACAAGTTTGTTTGCAAATAACAAGTCTTCTATCTGTCTGCTGTCGGGTTTTATGTCTGTTACATATTGTAAGTCTGCTGTGGTTTCAATTTTGGCGTCTCTATCCTGAACAAGAACTCCATTTAAAACTGTTCTGTATGTTTTTGATTGAATGTCTGAAGGTTTTTGAACAAGAATAATTCTATTTTTCTTCTGCTGCAGTATTTCGAGAGCATCTTTAGTATAGTCTGGGGCGATAATAATCTCAAAGAATAGTTTGTTAATTTCGTCGGCAGTATCATGGTCGATAATTTTATTTGCAATGATAATTCCTCCATAAGCTGAAACTGGATCAGCAGCCAAAGAGTCTTTCCATGCTTCGATAAGTGTTTTGCGTGATGCAATTCCACAGGCATTGTTATGTTTAAGTATGGCCACAGTAATTTCTTGAAATTCACTGATTAGATTTACTGCAGCATCGATATCAAGTAGGTTGTTATAGCTAATTTCTTTTCCATGTAATTTTGTAAACATGCTTTCGAGGTCGCCAAAATACAAAGCTTTCTGATGAGGGTTTTCTCCATATCTCAAAACATTGCTTTGACTCTTTGAAACTTTAAATTGAGAATAATTATTTTTATCGAACCAATTAAAAATAGCTGTATCATATCCAGAACTTATTCCAAAAGATTCGCATGCAAACTTACGACGAGTTTCGATAGTTGTATGGCATTTTGATTCTTCCAAAAGACTGTGAAGGTCGTGATACTGTCCACGATGAGAAACAACCAAAACATCATTATAATTCTTTGCTGCAGCTCTGATTAGTGATATTCCTCCGATATCAATTTTCTCGATTATTACATCTTCATCGGTTTCATTTTCAACTGTCTTTTCAAATGGATATAGATCAACAATTACAAGGTCAATAGCTGGAATATCGTATCTTGCTGTTTCTTCTTGGTGCTTTGCATCATCACGGATGGATAATATCCCACCAAAGACTTTAGGATGAAGAGTTTTTACGCGACCGTCTAAGATAGAAGGATAACCAGTGATATCTTCGATTTTTATTGCTTCAACACCAATAGAATTAATAAAATCCCACGTTCCTCCTGTTGAATAAATCTTAACTCCATATTTATCGAGAGTTTTTACAATTACATCGAGTCCATCTTTGTGGTAAACTGAAATTAATGCCGATTGAATTTTTCTTTGCATAAAGCCTTATTTTAAATTTGGCTCAAAATTATAAAATTCAATAATATATAAAATAGGATTAAGGGTTTATATTTTACTAGTTTTAAACAATTCTGGCGATAAAAATTTGGACTTTTAGTTCGTTATGTCCAAGAATTATATCGAATTTATAGAAATATCATTAACAGACCAATTCTTCTTTTCTATCTGAAATATTTTGTTGGAAGAGCCAATTTTATTAGCAGTTTTTTCTAGCTTTGCATAAAATATTTATTCTGTAATTTCCAGATTTATTCAATTT
>CAZOHR010000069.1:0-6591 GCA_964579045.1 uncultured Bacteroidales bacterium
TTGAGCATACCTAAAATATTTAGGATGTAAAAATATGAAAAATTAAAGAATTGACAATATAAAAAATAAAAAAAGGCTGCTTGTAAGCAGCCTTTAATATCTTAATAAACGACAACGACTACACCAGTAAATGGCTCCATTCCATTTCGAAGGTCAACCACATATTGATAAGCCCCTGCCGGAACGAATTTTCCATTAAATTTACCATCCCAAAATTCAGAACCTGGAACACCCTGATAGATATGTTGTCCCCAGCGGTTAAAGACATTAACATAAGAACCTGGATACATTTCGATATATTCAATTTCCCATGTATCATTAATACCATCGGCATTTGGTGTAAATGCATCAGGAATGCCAAGGCACAAACGAATGCTTTCTGGCATATCTATTCCAATTGTTTTGATACAATTACTTGCGTCTGTAACGGTAATAATGTATTGTCCAGCTATTAAATCAGCAACAATTGGCAACGTGTCGCCAGTATTCCAACTAAAACTGTATGGGAATGTTCCACCTTCAATACTTATAGCAATCATACCGTCGTTAAAGCCTTTACATGTTACAGGCGACATCTGACTACCAATAATAAGCTCGGAAGGTTCTGTAATTACAAAGTTCACTTCGTCCATACAGTTATTAGCGTCAAACATTTCTACAGAATAGTTACCTGACCGCAATGATTGAACTTCTTGAGCACTGGCAATCAAAGTTCCATATTGGAACCAGTAGATTGAATATGGTGGAGTACCTCCATCGCCAATAACCGAAGCCGTTCCATCAAATTTTCCCGCACAAGTTACACCGGTAGTTGTAAGATTTATTGCCGTAGCCTTGTCAGGTTGATTTATTACAACGAAATCACTTAATGGACAACCGTTAAGGTCGGTTACATTAACGTTATAAGTTCCAGCAATAAGTGAAGAAATATGGCTAGATGTTGGTCCGTGATCACAGTTATATGTGTATGGAAATACACCTCCACTTACATTAGCAGTAGCATTACCATTATTTCCACCACGACATAGAACATCGGTATGATCGATCAATAACGTAAGCATTGGTGGTTGTGCCACATCCCAACTTGCCTGACCTGAGCAACCATAAACATCTTCAACTGAAACAGTATAAGTTCCTGCTCCAATGCCAGCAAGGTTTGCACTTGTTTGTCCAGAAACTGACCATGTGTAATCAAATGGTATTGTGCCGCCAGTCATAGTAGCATTTAATACAGCATTTGCGTCGCCATAACATTTAATACTCTGTATTTCTGCTATTGCAACAGTACCAGCGCCAAAGAAACCAACAGTTGCAGTAACAATTTCTTGACAGCCGTTTGCATCAGTAACAGTTGCTGTATAATCACCAGGATGTAGCCCCGTAATATGATCTCCATTGTGACCTTCTGTCCAAGGTATGGTATAACCACCAGCACCACCAGATATAGTAAGGGTTATTTCTCCATCGAGGAAACCGCATTGGGTTGGAACAGTAGCAGAGGTTACAACAATCTCTGCAGGATCTGTCAGAGTATGACAAACCTCTAGGCTACAACCTGAGGCATCTTGAATTGTAACACAATACGAAGTACCTCCAACACAATTGGTTGTTGTGTTTATCGTTGGTCCATTACTCCATGCATAAGTATAGTTAGGTGTTCCATTAGTAACATTTACAGTAATCTGACCTGAAGGTTGCTGATAACACAAAGGATTTACAGCAACAACATTTGCAGTAATTCCAGGATTAACAACAATATTTGTATTCGCAGTGGCAGTACAAGAATTTGCATCAGTAACAGTAACTGAATAAGCGCCTCCGTCGGTAACAACACAATTTGGTATTTGTGGATCTTCAACAGCAGAGCTAAACACTCCAGGACCAGTCCATGAATAAGAAGCACCAATAACTGTAGTTGCATTTAACTGAATGTTTTCACCTTCGCAATAAGGACTACCGGTAGTTATAGAAATTGGTGTAACGCTATAAATGGTAACATCGGTTGTGGCAGTCTCAGTACAACCATAAGAATCAGTAACTGTTAAAGAGTAGGTACCTGACATTGCAGTAGTTGAAGCTGGTCTATTTGGATTCTGAATGCCTGATGCAAAGGCAGCAGGACCTGTCCACGAGAAGGTTGAAGCAGGGTCATCACTTGTAGAAGTTAGATTTAGCGTTTGTCCTTGGCATAATGGGCCATTGTTTGCGGCTGTAGGATTTATCGGTGGAGCTCCCGTGAGATCAACAATTTCGACATATTCGCAAATGCCCTCAGAATCGGTAATTGTAACAGTATATTGCCCCTGACACAGAGATGAGATTATTGCATTTGTCGAAGTAAACCCAGATGGACCACTCCAATTTATAAAATATGGGGCTGTACCTCCGCTCAAATTAGTGATACTTATTTCTCCATTACATTGGCCTCCGCAACCAGCAAGATTTGTAATATCAACATCTGCAGTTATTCCAACAACAGTAAAGAAAATCTGATTCTGAGCATTTATATTTGTACATTTATCTTCTACACTACCTGCGTTAAGTGTTAAAGTATAATCACCAGACTGTGAAAGTAAATCACCAAGCTCTAAAGTCCAAACATCATCATACCATGTTCCGGCGTATGTATTTGAAGCTGCAGATGAGCAAACAATACTGTATGTGTCGAGTATTGAATATGTTCCATCAGGTCCAGTAAGAACAAAATCGGATGGCTGAACACTTGAACACCATACAGATTCGCTAAATTGAACTGTGATTGAAGACGATCCACAATATGGCTGATAAACCATATTTGTTAATACAGGGGCAGAGTTATCAATGATTGTTGCAGTACTGGCTCCAAAATTTATTGAGTAACCGTTTTGAGTAGAACTAAAGTTAGACACCGTTATGACATAAGTTTGGCCAGTTGTTACTGCAAATGTAGAGTTATAACCTTGATCAGCGACAGGACCAACGCATCCTGAAGCCCCGCTTCCTACCCCAGTATTTCCATTCCCGGTATCAACAAAAGCATAATTACAACTCACTGGAGGATAAGAAGAATAATTTACCAAATCGAAACAATCTGTACCTCCGTTAAGACTATATAGTGCCCAGTCGTAATCATCAGCATTATTAACTGGATCAATTGTAAAAGCAAGGTTTCCATTACTTTGAGCAGTGAATGTGTACCATACATTATTTAACTCACCAGTTACTAAGCAATTAGGACAATTGTTTGTTGTAGCACCCATTCCTTGTTGAGCATTAAAATTAAAGATGTCATAATAATTACCTGTTCCTGAATAAGACTGTGGATGATTTGTAAAACTTGTGCACAATGGTAATGCTCCTTGACAATCTTGTTCTGTTGGAGTAGGTAACTTTTTATAAGACATTGTTCCCATTGCCGCGCCGTTGGTAAGACAAAAGAAATCGTATATTCCTACCGAGTATGTGCCACTAGTTGCACATAACCACACCAACTCTGCGCCATAACCGCAATGGTCATCATTAAAGTCATAAACAATAGTTCCAGCAGAATTATGCAAATCTATGCGGGGATCATTAGTATACGAGGCTCCTCCCTGACAAAATGAGAATATTATTACCTCATTAGCCCCTATTGTAAATGTGTATCTATCACCAGCCTGCACCCCAGCTACGGTCTGCCAGTTATCGGTAGGCACAAGATTTCCGGCAAGAATACTTCCCGTACATGCCTGAGTATAATTAAAAAATGCAGCCGAAAAAATCAGGGCTGTTGAAACTAAAACTTTTTGTAAAGAAGTTATCATGGCTTTGAATCTTTGGCGTTAGTAATTATTTAATAATGTATTTATCAGGTTCGGCTAATAAGCGTTGTTGCTTTTCAACTGTATAACTATCGAAAACCTCTTTAGAAATTATAATTGGATATTCGGCAGTGCCCTGTAGTTTTTCTTTATTATACTTTTTCTCATTTTCAGAAATCCATTGTTCCTTAACAACACGATAGTTTTCGTAATCGGTTTCTTTATTTCCAGTGTCTTCCATTTTTGGAAAGTCCTTAGTTGGTGAATAAAACATAGAAGTAAAAGTACTCGCTTCAGAATTATCTTTTAGCTTTCCATCTATCGAAACAGTGGTAAAATCAAAATCGTAGCCATAGGTATTTAATATAGACCTAATGTATTCTGGTGTGATACTAATCGGCAAGAACAACTGACACATTGACTTATTTGAGGAAGTTGTATAAATCCTGCCTTTTAGGATATTCTGATCTTTTAGTAAATTCTCCATCAATGTAGCACGTTCTGCTTCATCATCACTTAAACCTTTAACATTAAAATAAACAGTTTTACTATCACCTGTTATCTTAGCATGGGTAAACTCCATTACCTGCTGTGATAAAGAAACCATAGGGATAAGAAACAAAACACAAATGAAAGCCCAATGTACAAATTTCATAGTTGTATATTTAAAAAAAACAAATAACAAAAGCAAAGATCTACACTCTCCTCTACAAAGCATAGTATCATGCGAATATATTAAAAAAATCAATACTATTAATTTTTTTTATTAATAATAACGATTTTTTTTAATTTGGTTGCCTGCTATGAACAAAAATTTGATTTATAACTAGTCTTTTACTACTGGAAAAACTTGTTTAAAAGAATAATCTTCTTGGAGAGTAAAGATATAAACAGAGTTATTTGAGTATGAGTTTTCAGAAAAATTTGGTTTTGATGTATATTCCTGATGCCCAGCAACTCCGTCAAATTCATTTCCAGCACTTAAACAAACTGGAAAATTGTTCCCATAGCGCAATAATCTTAAGATAAAGAATGACATTGCATCATAGGCCATAAATGTAAAATCGTCGGGTTCGCAAAGAAAAACATCTCTATAATCAGACAATAGTTTCTTAGTAACAGCATCCGAATAATCAACATTTACGCCAGTATAATAGGTAAATTTAATTCTGGAATAATAAGTTGGGTCAATGGTTTCGTATTCAAGTACAGATGGGTCACTAATTAAGGTAATATCGTATTCTTTTAAAGGAAATAAGTCAAGAAAGATGTTTGTTGCGGATGTTTCTGTGCTGAAAGGCATGATTACAAAATTATCAACACCTTTTATAACCATCGATTTTATTCCTACAAGGTCTTTGCCACCAAAAGAAACAAGCCTAACACGGTCTTCAGAACCCAATTTTGCTATGAGAGCAGTTTTATATTGACTGGCAATTGTCTTTTGCTCTTCGGTAGTACCTTCGATAACCAAAAAGTTTCCAGTTGGATTTTGCGCTGCAAATTCTGCGATTGCATCAACTACCATTATTGTAGAAGGGCGCAACATAATATTCCGAGAATACTTTTCGAGAATAACGGCATCATCAACAAAAGGAAGAAGAATAACAGCCTTGTCGTTCTTTAAATTTGTATTTAAATAATCTACTTGAGATTTAAATGCAGGACCAACAATAATATCAGATTCAGAAAGCTTATTATTCTCAATTAGAGATGCAATAGCAGTGTTATCTTTACCAATATCATAAACTTTCACATTTATTTTGGTATCGTATGTCTTGAATTTTTCAAACGCCATTAAGCATCCAGAATAGAAAGAAATCATTTTCTCAGTAACTAAATACAATCTCTGATCCCTGTTTGCAGTGGCCTGATTATATAGATTGCGCATATTTGCGCCAGTTTCAAATGGCAATAACATCACGATTTCGAAATTCTTGCCATGGGTAAACCAATCTTTCTCTTCACAATTATTGACTTCTTTAACAATCGTATCTGGCGTATTGTAATTAACATTCCCTAGACTATCTACAAAGTTTTGCTGATCATTAAGAATCACTTGGGATTTCTTTGGAATCTTTAGGACATCTCCAACTTTTAGACTAATGCCATCAAAATCAGGATTTGCAGCTATAAGCTCTTCTTTAGTAACATTATATTTCTTTGTCAAACCATAAACTGTCTCTCCCTTGTCAATAAGATGATAAACAAAGTTCACGGTATCTTTTATTACGTCAGGTATTTTATCTTCGATTACTTTAACTGGGAATTTTATTTCTTGCCCTATTTTAAGGGCTTTATTCTTCTTAACATCAGTGTTAATAACATAAAATTCTTCTTCAGTAATACCATATTTTCTGCATAAAGAATAGAGTGTGTCGCCAGGTTTAACAGCATAAATAATATGTTTTCCATCTGAACTCACTTCATCGTTTATGCGAATTTTCACAACCTGACCAAGTTTAAGAGTTTTATTCTGGATCTCTGGATTCGACAATATAATCTCCTCCTCAGTAACTTTATATGCCTTACAAATTGAGAAAAGTGTCTGTCCAGACTCAACTGTATGCAAATAGAATTTCTGGCCATCGATAACTACTTTTTCAGTAGAAATGCTAACTTCAGTTTGTGCCGAAATGTAGAAAACTGGAATAACGACCAACAACAGAATATTTAAAATCCTCTTCATTTTTACGCTGATTAATAGAAATGCAAAATTATAAAAAATTGCTTAAAAACAAATACTGTGCCTTATAATATTTAAGTCGATAATGCACACCATACTTAGCTGTTATAGACTAGTCGAGAAAGG
>CAZOHR010000069.1:6691-13686 GCA_964579045.1 uncultured Bacteroidales bacterium
GAATTTTATTTAACTGGAACATTTTTTAATGTTTCAACAATATAATTCCAAAATTTATCAACTGATGATATTAAAACTTTCTCATCTGGAGAGTGTGGGTATCTGATTGTTGGTCCAAAGGAAATCATATCCCAATTAGGATATGCTGCACCAAGAATACCACATTCAAGACCAGCGTGAATAGCTTTAATCTCAGGTGTTTTTCCATATAAACCTTCGTAAGTTTTTAACATAGTTTTCAGGATTGGTGAATCCATATTTGGTTTCCATCCTGGGTAAGCACCATCGAAATTAACATCAGCTCCAATTAAATCGAAAATAGTTCCAATTTTGTACATTGCACCTTCTTTAGCAGAATCTACAGAACTACGAACAAGGCAGTTTAATGAATATACACCTTCAGCACATTTTACGATTGCAAGATTATTACTAGTTTCAACCAAGCCTGGCATTGCATCACTCATTCTTTCTACACCATGAGGGCAAGCAAAGGTAGCCTTGATTATTTTTATCATTGATTCTTGATCGATAATTTTTGCTGGAGTAGCAATTTTTTCGAAATTCATTTTCATATCAGGTTCTGTTCTAGCGAATTCTGATGTGAATATTGCTGCAAATTTCACCACATCTGCTTCAAAAGCTGCTGCTTCAGTTTGTGGAACAAGCACTACTGCAAAAGATTCGCGTGGAATAGCATTTCTCAAGCTACCACCTTTTACCTCGCTTAACTTAATATCGAAATGATAAATACAATGATTAAGGAATCTAAATAACAATTTATTTGAATTTGAACGTCCAATATTGATATCCATTCCGCTATGTCCACCTTTCAAACCAGTTACAGCGAGATTATATGCAACAAAACCAGCTGGAGTAGCGATTTCATCATATTTCATCATTACATTCACATCAACACCACCAGCACAGCCTACATATAATTCACCTTCATCTTCAGAATCTAGGTTCATCAATATATCGCCCTTAAGAATGCCAGATTTTAATTCATTCGCACCAGTCATTCCAGTTTCTTCATCCATGGTAAACAAAGCTTCGACAGGACCATGAACTAAGTCTTTTGCTTCGAGTACAGCCATTGCTGCAGCGACACCCATTCCATTATCAGCACCAAGTGTTGTTCCTTTTGCGGTAACCCAATCTCCATCTACATACGCTTCGATAGGATCTTTTTCCCAATCATGAACCTTATCAGAATTTTTCTGTGGAACCATATCGAGATGTCCTTGGAAAACAATTCCCATACGATTTTCCATTCCTGGAGTTGCAGGTTTACGAATCATAACGTTTCCTACATGGTCAACAATAGTTTCTAGCCCCAAACCTTCACCAAAATTCTTCATAAATTCGATAACTTTGGCTTCTTTTTTGGAAGGACGAGGTATTTGAGTCAGTGAATAAAAATGTTTCCAGACTCTTTGAGGATTTAAATTTTTAATTTCGCTCATAACTTATTATTTTTACATTAATTTTAAAACCTTAAAAGTAGAAAAATTAAACTTAAAGAACAAAAATTTGTATTAAAATAAACTTAATAATATGAAAAAACACTTTTTAACAGCAGTTCTATTATCGGTAGCGATATTAGTATTAGGTCAAACTCAAGAAAAACCAAAAGATTTAGTTAACTGGATAAGTTTTGAGGAGGCAATCGCAAAGCAAAAAGAAAATCCAAAGACAATTATGATTGACATGTACACCGATTGGTGTGGATGGTGTACCAAAATGGATGCGGAGACTTTTCACAATCCCGACATTGCCAACTACATTAATACCTATTTTTATGCTGTAAAATTTAATGCAGAGAGAACAGACACGATGATTTATGAGGGAAAAACTTATGTTAATCTTAATACTGGAAAGCGTTCTTCACATCAACTTGCACAACAATTATTAAGCGGTCGCATGTCCTACCCTACAATCGTATATATAGACTATGAAAACAATGTCAATCCGATTCCAGGATTTATGGATGTAAATTCTCTTGAACCATTACTAATTTATTTTACTGAAAGGATTAATAAAAATTGCGAATTCTTAGATTTTAAACAAGATTTTATCAACACATTTATGCCTGATTCAACCTCAAAAACTGATGGTTCAATAAATTGGTTGAAATTTGACGAAGCAATGGTTTTAATGAAAGAAAAGCCAAAAAAACTTATACTTTTTGTGAATTCTGACTTTAACAACGGTAGCAAATTAATGCTAGGATCATCATTTAGACACCCTGTAATATCTGAATTTGTTAATAACAATTTTTATGCTGTTAAAATAAATTATGACACTAAGGATACATTAGAAATTAAGGACAATATATTTATAAATGAGCAAATTTCGCCAAATTACCCACATCAACTAGTGATTTCTTTACTACAACCTGACATTAGATTACCATCAACGGTATTTTTTGATAAAGATTTTAGTCTTATCTTTGCGCTCAGAGGATACTTCCCGCCAAAAGTTTTAGAAAGATATCTTGAGTTTATTGGTCAGGACTTACATAAGACAGGGGGGGATTGGCAAAAATTTAATAATGAATTTAAATCAAAATTGTAACACTATGGCTAAAATAAACCTAGAACTTAACCATGAAATAGTATTAAAGCAACTTTCCTTAGAAGATGCTAAAGAAATTAATGCAGTTTTAAAAACTAAAGAAAATTTCTTTCGCAATTGGATAGGTAAAGACGTTGTTATCAAAACTATTGATGACACTAAAGTATTTTTAATGCATGAGCTTACCCGCCTTGCAACTCAGTCGGAGTGCTTGTTTTCGTTTAGTGACAAAGCAGGTTTCGTTGGAATCGTTGGTCTATATAGCACAGACAAAGCAAATAACAAAACCGAAATGGTTATCTGGCTATCAAAAAGAGGCAAAACTGTTCAGAACTACATAGACCTAGTTGAAGGTCTTTTGAAATTTGGTTTTATGGACATGAATTTTAATCGTATTCAAGTTAAAGCATTAGCTAACGACTTTGCACTCACTGGAGCACTAAAGAAGTTTGGCTTCATTAACGAAGGTACAGAAAGAGCAGGATTGCTTGTTGATGAAAAAACCTATACCGATCAAACAATTTATGGAATCATCAAAAGCGAATACATATTGCATTCTAAATTTATGGTAAGAGCAAGTAAAATGTTTGTTCGCAAGAATAAAAGAGAGAAACTCGGCTTAGCTTAAGCAACTAACTCACACAATATTAAACTACTTTACTACATCGCAAGAAACTGATGTAGTAAGGTAGTTTTTTTTATCTATGTCTTTCGGCTCGAAATTTGATGGTTTTGGGCTAAATTTTTAAACATAATTTTATGAAAAAGTCGTTATTTTTATTCATTGGGATAGTTTTTCTGAGCATGATGAGTATTGCTCAAGAATACAAAGTGGTAACTATTGTTGAGTCTATTGTTCCTATGGGGCTCGGGCGAAGTAGATTAATTGAAAATAAATCAAGTGTTGATATCAATGCACTATCTACTGAAAGAACAGATGGAAAAACTAGTAAGCAAAACGAAGTTAGTAGAGATGATGTTAAGGTAGAAGAATTTGAAGAAACCAAATTGCTTAACTTTTATTCTGCTGTAGGTATTAACTTCCAGAATATTGCATCAAACGATGCAGTAATTACCGCAAAAATAATGGAACTATCAAATGAAGGATGGAAATTAGCTTATGTAACAAGCGCTGTTGAAAGTGATGCAGGAGAAAAAGACGGTGCCGGAATTTTTATTACTAGGTTATTCTTCACAAGATAGTTTGTAAAACAATTATTACACTAAAAGTAAAAATCAGTTTTTCTCAAACTGATTTTTTTTTATCTTTACCACACTAATATAAAACCTCTTTTATGAAAAGATATTTACTTATAGCCGCAATTTCTGTATTTATTTCACCTGCCTTTGCTCAATACTGCGATATACTACTTGCAGAGAAAGTTGCAACTAATACAATTGCTGAAAGATTTGATGGAATCAGCACAACAAAATCTCAATATAAGATTAAGAGTGCTTTTACTAAATCTTACAATGACACCGAAGTTTTTCACGTATTTAATCTCGAACCTCAAGGTTTTGTAATAATTGCTGCAGATCAAAGTGTTGTTCCTGTTCTTGCTTTCTCTACAGAATCGGATTTTTATACAGATGGGACAAACCCAGCTGCTGAGGCGTGGATTCAAAATTACGCAGTTCAAATAGAAAGTAATATTAAAAACAATGTCCAGGCAAGCAGCGAGATAAGTGAAAACTGGTTGAGATTGGCAAAAAATTCGGATGAATTCAAAGCTAAGTCGGGAATAAAATCGATTGCACCAATGCTTACCACCAAATGGAATCAGGGAAGATATTTTAATTCTCATTGCCCGGCCGACCCCGCAGGAACTGATGGACATGTTGTAGTTGGATGCGTTGCTACTGCTCTAGGTCAGTTAATGAATTATTTCCGTTACCCTTCCACCGGAACAGGTTCTTATGGCTATGAACATCCTGATTATGGCTGGCTTGAGGTAAATTTTGCCGAACAATCGTATAATTACGACCAAATGCCTCAAAGTCCAACGGACTACAACGAAGATCTTGCACGATTACTATATAATATAGGTGTATCGGTTGATATGAATTACGGTCCAGATGGTAGTGGAATGTATAATCATAAAGGTGCATATACGCTAAAAACGTATTTCGGGTACAATGCAGAAACCACATATTTCTTTCGCGACAGTGTTGATGCAGAATTCGCTTGGACAGATACTTTAGTAATGCTACTCGATCAAAATATTCCTTTGTATTACGCAGGATGGTCCGATTATGTATTTGTCAGTGGTCATGCCTTTATTTTGGACGGTTACAGCGACGAAACACATTATCATATTAACTGGGGCTGGGGTAGTTCTTTGGACGGCTATTTTATGATTGATAACCTTATTCCAGGTGGATCAGACTTTACGCTATTGCATGAGCTTATTGCTTATGCTGTTCCGGCATCTGCACCACAGTACTGCAACGGACTTAAAGAACTTAATACAATTGAGGGAATACTTGAAGACGGTAGTGGTCCTATGGAATTTTACCAAAATGATGTCGAATGCTCATGGTTGATTAATCCAGCTGATTCGGTTAGTGGAATTGGCTTTGAGTTTCTTAAATTTATTTGCGACGACGATGATTATATAATTATCTATGACGGAGCAACGGACGCTGCGCCGGTTTTAGCTACTTTTTATGGAAGCGACATACCAACTGAATTTGAGAGCGCTTCCGATCAAGTATTAATAAAATTTGTTACAGGTGCAGATTCGGTAAATGATGGTTGGTTATTAAAGTATTCTGGAATTAAACCTGATTATTGTAGTCTCACTACAACTTTAACAAGTCCTACTGGAACAATTACCGATGGTAGCAATTCATTTCAATATCAGAATAATGAATATTGCAATTGGACAATTTTACCAACTGGAGCAGAAAATATTCTTATAACCTTCGAGGAATTTGACATCGAACCTATAAATGATTTTGTAAAGATTCTCAATTCTTCGAACCAAACTGCGGCAAATCTATCAGGGAATGAAATACCTGAACCTGTATTAATTATTGGGCACAAAGCAACAGTATCATTTAAAACTTATGATTCGGGAAGAGCTGGCGGATTTAAACTGCATTACGAAATAAATACTACTGGCCTCGCAAATGAAGGCACTGATAATTTATCTGTGTATCCTAATCCTGCAGATGATAAAATAATTATTCTTACTCCAGAATTAAATACACCTGCTATGATTAGAATTTATGCTTTGGATGGAAAGACTTTTATTAATGAAATATCTACAGAGGAATCAATGACAGAAATATCTACCATTGAACTCTCATCAGGAATTTATATTATTGAGATTAGTACTGAAAATTCTATTGATAGAGTGAAGTTTGTGAAAAAATAATCACTCAAACTAAATTACATTTTTCCTAGCTTACATTGTATAATTTCTGAAATTTCTTCATTTTATATAAACTAGTGTGAGCTATATATTTGCTTATCAAAGTATGATTCAGTCTCTATCCTGCAATTTTCTGTTATTACATAAAAAAACAAAAATGTTACTCTTTGTATAATTATTCAAATATATTGTTTGAAAATGAGTTTTTCTTATATATCTTTGTTGTCGAAAATATAAAGCTAAAAATATTGTAAAGCGTGAGAATAAAAGATGTGTGGCGTAGAAATAGAGATTTTGCGCCAACATCTTTCAACATTTTTTAAGCAAAAACTACTAAAACCAAACTAACATGAAAGCAAAATTTTTTATTACAATTTTTCTAACCGTATGGTTATTGAATGGCCTTTTTTCGCAAGAAGCAGAAAAATGCCCCTTTATTTATCGCGAAAACGATCAATTTATGTATCAGGGTGAACCTTTTAAATTAAAAGCAGCAAACTACCATGTTAGCTATCATGTAAATATAAATGGTTCTGACACAGCATGCTATTTTGGACCAAATTATGATTGTTTATACAAATGGTCAGGTTACTACCCTTCAAATCAAGATTCGTTAAATAATATCATGCATGCACATTTTAAGCTAATTAAAGATATGGGCTTTAACACTGTTAGGGTGCTAAACTGGGTAGCTTGCAAGGATTTTGAAGGTGCGAATCTATATCTGCCGGTTTGGGATAGATATGGTGACACCATTTCTGGCGATAGATTAAATGATACAACATGTTGGGGTGATTGTGAGAAGTATCAGGACTACTTATATTTCAGAGATTATCAAGATAAATTTTTTGAAGCATCCGATAAAATAATGGAAATTGCAGCTGAATATGGCCTAAAAGTTATTTGGAATTGCGGTGCAGGAGAATTAGAATATAATTTGAGTGAATATGATGATTTTTTGGATACTATTTCAAAGAGATATGCCAACGATACGGCATTGTTCGCTTATGATTTTTGGGCTGAACCAGAAGCATTTGCGATTGA
>CAZOHR010000070.1:0-13542 GCA_964579045.1 uncultured Bacteroidales bacterium
TTGTTGAACAGAACCCAGTCGCCGAAGCCTTGGTTAAAGAGGGTAGAAAGATTTACCTTATTGTTAATAGTAATGATGACGAATTGATTTCGATGCCACAATTAGTTGGTTTTTCAATGAGACAAGTGCAATCTATGATGGAGACTTATGGTCTAACAATCGGTGGCTTACGTTATGTTCCAGATATTGCAGTAAATGTTGTAATTAAACAAATGTATAATGGTGATGACATAGAGCCTGGAACCAAAATAAAAAAAGGTACTACAATTGATTTGGTTTTGGGTCTTGGTATAAGTGATAAAACTACAACAGTACCATCATTACTAGGTCTTACCTACAAGGAGGCAAGCAATACTTTACTCGATCTTTTCCTAAATACCGGAGCCGTGAATTATGATAAAACCATTAAGAACAAAAATGATTCTATCAAAGCAAAAGTTTATCGCCAAACTCCATCTGGTAGCACAATAAATGAGGTAAATCTCGGTTATAGTGTAGATATTTGGCTAACCAAGGATGATGATCTTTTGAAATCTGCCCGCGAGGATGCCGAGAATGAAGAGGAAGAAGAAGAAAATGATAACGAATAAGTTTTATAAATGAAGCGATCATTAGTTGTACTATTACTGTTAAGTCCTTTTGTGAATTTGTTTGCACAAGAAGTTCTTACTGATTTTGCTAATCTCAGCTTGAGAAAATATAGTTCAGAGTATTTTCAGATACACGATTCCAAAGCTACTATGGAAATAGATACTTTAGAATTACCTTTCTTTGATGATTTTGCAAATTCTTTTGTTTATCCCGATTCAACATTATGGCTAAATAAGTTTGCATTTATTAATAATGACTATGCAAAAAGCCCAATATCATACGGAATTGCTACTTTGGATGCAATAAATCAGTATGGAGCGGTTTATACACATCTGCCATCTATAAGCTCTGCTATAGCTGATTATTTTACTTCAAAACCGATAAATCTAAATGTTTTAGCTGCTGATTCTGTTTATCTCAGTTTTTACTATCAGGCTGGAGGATATGGAAATACTCCTGAAGAAAGAGACTCACTGGTTCTGCAATTCAAAACACCAACATCCGAATGGCAAAGTGTATGGAATGTTGCTGGTGGTGAACCTATGGATGTCTTCGAAAATGTTATGATTCCAATTGTTGACGAAGATTATCTTATAAAAGGATTTCAGTTCAGATTTCTTAATTATGCAAGTGTGAGTTCTGCCTATGAACCTAGTTGGGTGAGCAATACCGACCATTGGAATCTCGACTATGTAAAACTTGACACTGCACGCAATTATTTTGACACTCTTAATAATGAAGCAGCATTTGTCAAAAATTTTAGCTCGATGGTTGATAGTTTTGAATGTATTCCTTGGAAGCATTTCTTGACAAACCCTGAAGAACTAATGAAAGATTCGTTGGTATACGTGTTCAATAATACAACTTTAAACACAACACTTAATGTTATCCGTCAATGTCAGGTTTATGATTTAAGTGATAATAGCCTAGAATATTTCGAAGATAATGATAACGATAACATTGATCCATTATCAACTTTAGAATATAAGCAACTTATGGACTATGTGTTTGATTCTGAAGCTGAGGATTCGGTCACTTTCTTGATTAAAGGATTTCTTGGAACTGATTTAGTCTCAGAACGAAATATATACAGGTGGAACGATACAATTCATTACTACCAGAACTTTAAAAACTATTATGCTTACGACGATGGTACAGCAGAAAAAGGCTATGGAATTACTGGACAAAATACTGCATATGCTAGCTTGGCTTATCAATTTACCCCAGTTGTAGCTGACACTCTTTATGGTGTTTATATTTATTTTAATCAGGTAATGAACGAAGCTAATCGTAAGTATTTTTTCTTAAATGTATGGGGTGACAATGATGGAATTCCAGGCGATACTCTATTTCAAAAAATCGGGGTTATTCCTGAGTATAGCGATGAGGTTAATGGATTTCTGTATTATTCCTTAGATACTGCATTGTATATAGATACAACTTTTTATATCGGCTGGACAAAGACAACAGATGATATGCTTAATTGTGGTTTCGACCTAAATAGAGTTTCTAATCAGCATTTGTTTTACAATGTTACTGGCGAATGGGTAAATTCTCAAATAGAAGGAGCTTTGATGGTAAGACCAGTTTTTGGAATAAAGCCAGTTGAGAGTTTTGTTCCAGAGATTGTGACAAACGAGAAGTTTGAGATTTATCCAAATCCTGCTTACGATATAATTAGTATTTCAACGGATAAAGAGTTTAATCAAGTACAGATATTTGATGCAACTGGTAAGCTATTTATTTCTGCTTTTAGTGAAGATGAAATAAATGTAAGTTCGTTGCAAAATGGGATTTATTTTGTTAAGCTAATCTCGGAATTCAATAGTTTCAAAACTCAAAAGCTTATTATATCTAGATAGTATATATGAGCAACGAGGATTTTGAAATTGATGATTCTTCAGAAGAGTTTGAAGAACAATCAGAATTATTTGAACACCATCGTCTAGTAATAGAACCTGGACAAAAAATGATGCGCATCGACAAGTATCTTGTTATTCGCATGGCTGCAACTTCGCGTAATCGCATACAAAATGCTGCAGAAGCTGGAAATATTCTTGTTAATGGTAAACCTGCAAAGAATTCATATAGGGTAAAACCTGGCGATATTGTTAGCATAGTTTTAAGCTACCCAAAAACAGAGCATGAATTGCTTGCTCAGGATATTCCACTCGACATTTTTTATGAAGACGATCAATTTGTGATTGTCAATAAAAGTCCTGGTATGGTTGTGCATCCAGCTTTTGGACATTATGAAGGGACTTTGGTAAACGCACTTGCATATAGGTTTAAACAATTACCAATGTTTAGTGGAAAAGAGGTTAGGCCAGGATTAGTACACCGTATCGATAAAGATACTTCTGGACTACTTGTTATCGCAAAAACGGATATTGCAATGAACAAGCTTGCTAAGCAATTTTTTGATCATAGCTGCAAACGCTCATATCAGGCTTTGGTTTGGGGGAATTTGCCAAGCGATACCGGAACAATTACTGGACATGTTGGCCGAAATTTAAAAAACCGAAAGGTGATGGATGTATTTCCCGAAGGCGACTATGGTAAAGAAGCGATAACACATTACAAAGTGCTAGAGCGTTTGGGTTATGTAAACTTAGTAGAATGTCGTCTCGAAACAGGCCGAACTCATCAAATTAGAGTACACTTTAAAAGTATTGGTCATCCTTTGTTTAATGATTGGGAATACGGTGGAGATAAGATATTAAAAGGAACAACATTTACAAAATACAAACAGTTTGTTGAGAATTGTTTTAAAATATTACCGCGTCAAGCTTTGCATGCAAAATCGTTAGGATTTGTTCACCCTACTACGGGAATAGATGTTTTGTTTGAATCGGAACTGCCAGAAGATATGCAGCTATGCATTGATAAGTGGAGAAACTACACTGCCGGAAGAGAAGATATGCAAGAATAATTGTAACTATTTAGGTATCCTGTATAATCTTGCTCCGCCGCGGCGGATGTAATCTGTAATCTGTAATCTGTAAATTGTAGTAAACTTGAGATTCTGCTTTATTTTACAAAAGTGGAATTCCAATTAGCGATAGCGACTAAGCTAAACCCACCGACTACCGACTACAAATTTTACCGATTACAATAACTGAATTTTAGTTTTGAAACAATACCTAAATAATTACGAATAATCATTTACTACTCCTTCTCACATGGATGATCTTTGTACTTCTGTAGTAAATATTTCCTGAATTCCCTATCAGCTTGATAGAGTAACGCCACCTTCTTTACAGGTAGTACTGATTTATAGCTCTCATGATAAGTCTTTTCAAGTTTTGCTTTTTCTTCATTAATCTCAACTAGCCTATCGAGTTTAGTCTCAATATCTTTATCACTTAAAGTCGCAATATTCTTCTTAAGCTCTTTCGCAATCTTGTGCTCCTCTTTAAAAAGTAAGTCCATTTTGGAATTGAACTCGTTGTAAACAGGCCAGAATGCTTGAGCCTCCTTAACAGTAAGGTCAAGTTTCTCGGTTATAAATGCCACTTTTTCGGCTTTGATTTTTTCGTCATCAAGCTTACAAGTTTGTTTTTCGTTGCCAGCTTGTCCAAAGGAAAATACCGACATCATTATCATCATTAAAGAAAGAGCTAATATTTTCATCGTTTTCATTTTTTTCAATATGTTATTCGTAAAGTAATTCGTATTCAAGATAGTATTGCGACAGATATTCCTCAACATATGCAAGGTCTTCATCAGAATTTATTATTTCTGAGTTTGCATTTTCTTCAACATCTTCATCGTTAAGGTATTCGTATAGAGTTAGGTCATCACTGCTTAGATCAGAGATTAGATTGTCGTAGTACTCTTGTGGTTCAATTGTTTCTTCAGTCTTAGTTTTGCTTATTGGAGAATCTGTTTTTTTATCAACTAGTAGCAGAAATCCTTTTAGCCCAAAAGTCAAAACAATGACACTTGCTGCCATGTACATATACGGTTTAAAAATATCAAATGGAGAAATCCTTTTTGTAGGTTTTTCCGATTCGATACGTTCTGCAATTTTATTCTCCAGATTCTCGAAATAGTTTTCTGGAACTTTAAAATTGTTTTCTTTTGGTATATCGTCGAGTTTTTTCATGTTCAATATTTTAGACAATCTTTTTATGTAAAGGTTTAAATATTATTAATATGTTTTTCAACTTTAGTAACCGCATGGTGATACGAAGCCTTCAAACCACCTACCGAAGTACCAAGGATTTCGCTAATATCTTCATATTTCATTTCATCAAAATATTTCATATTAAAAACGAGTCTTTGTTTTTCAGGAAGCATCAGAACAGCTTTTTGCAAATCTTTTTGGAGACTGTCACCATCAAAGAAAGTATCACTTTCAATTTTATCTACAAGACTATCTTCATAGCTGAGTGCCGAGAAGGTTACTGATCTCTTCTTTTTTGCTAAAAAATTTAAGGTTGTGTTAGTTGCGATCTTGTACAACCACGTATAAATTGATGATTCGGACCTAAAATTTTCAATCTTTGTGTAAGCTTTTATAAAACTATCTTGGATTATATCATCAGCGTCATCGTGGTCAATAACCATACGACGAACATGAAAATAAAGCTGTTTTGAATATTTTTTTACGATAGTGTTAAAAGCCTGATTTCTCGATTCAGGATCAGCAAGCAGACTTAATAATTCACTATCATTTATATTCTCCATAATTTATTGTTACTTCCTCGAAATTGCAGTTTTTGCTGCTTTAACAATATTTGCTGTTGTTAATCCGTATTTTTCCATAAGTTGATCAGGTGTTCCACTTTCACCAAAAGTATCATTAACAGAAACTGATTCAATTGGAATTGGGAAATTTAGTGCAGTCATTTGAGCTGCAGTATCGGTTAATCCACCATTTAACATATGTTCCTCGGCACAAACCATCGCTTTAGTTTTCTTTACAGACTGTAAGACAGTTTTAACATCAAAAGGTTTAATGGTATGAATATTAAAAACTTCTGCTTTAATTCCTTCAGAAGCAAGAATTTCGCAAGCTTCTATTGCTTTCCATACCATGTGGCCGGTTGCGAGAATTGTAACATCACTTCCTTCATATAGTTGCTGTGCTTTGCCAATTTCGAACTTTTCGTTTGGATCGGTAAAGTTTGGAACTGTTGGACGACCAAATCTAAGATATACTGGACCATCAAATTCTGCTATTGCTATAGTTGCTGCTTTTGTCTGGTTGTAGTCGCATGGGCAAATCACAGTCATATTTGGTAACATCTTCATCAAGCCTAAATCTTCAAGAATCTGATGAGTTGCACCATCTTCGCCTAAAGTTAAACCAGCGTGTGAAGCACAAATCTTTACATTTTTATTCGAATAGGCAACAGATTGGCGAATCTGGTCATAAACACGACCAGTTGCAAATCCTGCAAATGTCCCAGCAAAAGGAATTTTCCCACCAATTGTTAAGCCTGCTGCTGTGCCAATCATATTTGCCTCAGCAATTCCTGCCTGAAAAAATCTTTCAGGAAATTCTTTCTGGAAATCATTCATTTTAAGCGATCCTGTTAGATCGGCACAGAGTGCAACAATATTTTTGTTATTCTTTCCTGCTTCGAAAAGTCCTGCGCCAAAACCCGATCTGGTGTCTTTTTTTTCTGTGTAGGTATATTTACTCATTTTATGTTGTTTTATAAGTTTTCGATAATAAAGTCACCAGATTTAACGCGAAATTTAAATTCGCCAGTATTACCAGATTTCAAATATTTTTTCTCTCTAAATACAAGCCTGTAATAACCAGGTTGCAATCTAAATTTGTAATGTGTTTGATCAGGTGTAATATCAAATAGATTTGTAAGCACATCACCATGTTCCGATAGCAAAGTACCATATGCAGGATTGCGGAAGTTTATTATTACATTTCCTGGCTCTGCAATTTCAATTTTTGTTGTTTTACTCTGGTCAATTTTTACAGCATCTACATAGATTCTTGGCATTGTAAGGATTTCTAAATCGTAGAGGCCAGTGATTAGCTTTTGGTTTTTGTCAGCATCTAGTACATACATTGTGTTAGGAAGTCCAGATTTTCGCACTAAACACTTAATTTCTGCATTTGCAATGGTATCGCCGCCGATATTTACAAATAACACTCCCTGAGGTGCTGGAACATTAATAATATTATGCACTCCTTCTTTAAGTACAATACTGTCCTTATACATCGCAGGTATTGTGTGCACTTTCAAATCATAAATAGATAATACATCAAGATAAATTGTATCAGAAAGTCCTTTTTCGTTCATTGTGTGCATATAGGTATATCTGATATCACCCGAAAGGTTATCATGAAATGACATTACCGAATTTGTTTCCATCGGTCGCCCGTCGGTGTCGAGCAGATTTACTTGCACGCTAGTGAGGTTTGTAACCTGACCAACAATTGTATTAATCGCTTGTCTGAATTGCTCCGCATCTGCAGCATTGAAGTAATTCCCCATACATTCGAGTAAGTCAACCAGCTTTATGTCGATGTTAACACCAACGATATAGGGTTTTAGAATTATTCCCTTCTTTTGCAACGCTACGCTAACTTCGCATGGATCACCTTCGCACATTTCTAGTCCATCGGTTATAAGAATAATTATGTTACGGCAATCATCACAAGGAGGAAAGTCGCCTTCTGATTGTCCCAGCGAATAAGCAATTGGTGTAACCCCTTGTGGTCTGATTACTTGCATTTTTTCTCTTATCATTCCGATTGTGTTGGCACCAAAAGCAACTTCAAGTTTAGAATCCAAGCAATCGGGTGGAGGAGTAGGGCTTTGATGTCCGTATACCCTAAGTGCAACTTCGAGGTTCTGTTCTTGCTGGATAGCTTCGAGAGAATCTAGTAATTCAAAAAGTAGTTCTTTTGCTTTATTGAACTTTACCGTTCCTTCCCAGCGCTCCAACATACTGGTTGAAGAATCGAAAATTATTAAAATCCTCGTCAGAGGCTTTTCTGGTTCTGGAGTATTTCTGACCTGTGCGGATGCAATTATCCCAGAGCAAATCAGTACAAGTATTAAAGCAATTTTTTTCAAAATTCAGTTTTTTAATAATCACCAAGAGTTTCTGCGAGTTGAGAAAGTGCGGTTTTAAGTTGTTCATCATTTGGAGCAATACCATGCCATTTGTGTGAACCCATCATAAAGTCAACGCCAAATCCCATCTCTGTTTTCATAATTATCATAACAGGCTGTTTATTTCCCGACAATTGTTTTGCTTTATTGATTGTATTAACCAATTCGCTCATATTATTACCATTACATTCTAAAACTTGCCAATTGAAAGCTTCCCATTTTTCGCGAAGTTTGGTTAAGTTCATTACTTCTTTAGTAGAACCATCAATTTGCTGACCGTTATAATCAATAAACGCAATAAGATTGTCAATATTACGTGCCTGAGCAAACATAGCAGCTTCCCAAACCTGACCTTCTTCTATTTCGCCATCGCCCATAAGGCAATAAACGAATTTTGAATCATTATTGAGTTTTTTTGCTAGTGCAGCACCGCAAGCAACAGATAAACCCTGACCTAATGAGCCCGATGCAATTCTAATACCCGGCAAATGTTCGGCAGTTGTTGGGTGACCTTGCAATCTGGAATTTAAAGCGCGGAAACTAGCTAATTCTTCGACTGGAAAATAGCCTGCGCGAGCGAGAGTGCTATACCATGCCGCAGAAGTATGACCATTGGACAAAAAGAACAAATCTTGATTTTGGCCATTCATATCAAATTTTGGGTCATGCTCCATAATTTCAAAATACAAACTCACTATTAAATCGGTAACGCCAAGCGAGCCACCCGGATGACCTGAGTTTTTTGCATGTATCATTCTTAGTAAATCTCTTCTTACCTGCGAGGCAACTGCTTCTAATTTTTGTATTTTTTCCATTGTTTTACTTTTAATGCACAAATGTATTAGTTTTCACTTACACATTTTAAAAAATCATCAAAGGTTATTAACGGTGTAAATGGGGGAAAATGTTAATAAATATGAGGTAGTGGTTAATTGGTTTTAGTTTCTTGAAAAATAATAATGACCTGAATAGCTTAAAAATATGCATCATCAATAGGTGTTTTTGGCTTATTTGATTTTGGCTTTTTGCTCTTGGTAGGTCGTGGTTCTTTGTCAATAAATTGGCTTCTATATTCTCTTCGTTCTTTTGGCTTTTTATACATGGCTCTAGATAAAGCCCAAGTTACTTTTCTTTCATATTTTTTCTCTTCAGAGTCACTCATTCCCCTTTGATATTTTATGTTCTTTTCTTTGAGCAAGGCTCGTTTGACAAAATCTGCATAATCTTTTTCAAAGCCGATTTTTAAATCACAAGTGTCGACTATATTTTTGATAGTATAGGTTAGTACGTATCCGCATCGGCACATTGCTCCCGTGAAATTCGTTCTTGCGATAAGAATTAAACTATCATTTCTGAATTCGACATCACCCCAGAATTTGGTCTTACACAGTTCTCCTGTTCCATAGTCAATAATTAGAGTTCCTTTATTGTCATAACTAATTGCAGAAACTCCATATGGGCAATTCCTTGAAATGCAATCAGAAACTGTAAAATCTTCTAATTTACTGCAGGATAATAAGCTTAAAACAGCTAGACTGCACAATGCATATTTCATAAATAGATAATTTCTAATACAACGAAACATTTGATGTATTTATTCAAAATTTGAATGACGATTTTGATATATGTTTGAAAATTACCATAATAGCTTATTGCTTTTCGTCGAGCAGAAATGAAATTCCCATAGTTTGCTCCGATATAGCTGCGCTGAGCTATGCGCCAGCTGGTGCATCGGTTGCAATCCGAGTGTCCTGGTGTGGTTTCGTAGTAGCTAGCTAGTTACACAGAATCCCGGATTTGCAATTTGCGTGAGCGAAGATATGAATTAATAATATAGCACTTTGTTTTTGCACTCCCCGAAAATAATTCTATTTTTACAAAAAATACTACGTTGAACACAGAATTATTTATAGCTCGTCGTTTGGTAAGCAGAAAGCATTCGGCAAATAGCTTTAGCCGACCTATTGTGGCCGTTGCTGTTGGCGGTATTGCTATTGGCTTAGCTGTGATGATTCTTGCTGTAGCTATTGTTACTGGGTTTAAAAAAGAAATCTCAAGTAAGGTAATTGGATTTGGAGCTCATCTTCAAATTGTAAATTATGACAATAATACATCGTACGAGACTTTGCCAATTACTCAAAACCAAGATTGGATTGAATCTATTCAGCAAATGGATGGCATTGAAAGTATTAACAAGTTTATTGTAAAAGCTGGAATTCTTAAAACAGAGGATTATTTACATGGAGTTGTTTTTAAAGGTATTGATACAGATTACAATTGGAAATTCTTTAATCAGTACATGATTGATGGTGATACTCTGGTGATTTGCGATACAAGTAAGTCGAACAATGTGGTTATTTCGCAGTATATTGCCGATGCTTTGAAACTTAAAAAGGGAGATAGCTTTGCGGCTTATTTTATTCAAGATCCACCACGAATGCGCAAATTTGTTGTCGCTGGCATCTACAATACTCAACTCGAAGATCTCGATAAACTTTTTGTCTTTGTGGATATTAAACATTTGCGCAAACTCAACGATTGGGAAGATGATCAAATTACTGGTTTCGAAATTCATGTCGACGACTTTTCAAAAATCAATCAATACGAAAAAGCTGTTAACCGGGTTGTAGGTAATAATTTTAGTCCCGATGGCAGCATGCTAAAAGTGAGAAATATTAGTGATGAATATCCAGGTATTTTCGACTGGCTGTCCCTTCTTGACATCAATGTGTGGGTAATTCTAATTCTGATGATTAGTGTTGCAGGTTTTAATATGGTTTCAGGCTTACTTGTTATAATTCTCGAAAGGGTAAACATGATAGGAATTTTGAAAAGTATGGGAGCTACAAATTTTAGAATTGGGAAAGTTTTTGTCTATATAGCAGGCTTTTTAATTACTCGAGGTTTATTAATTGGTAATGTAATCGGTATCGGACTATGTATTATCCAGATGACAACTGGGATAATTACTCTAGATGCTGAATCATACTATGTTTCTACTGTTCCGGTTAATCTTGATATTATACACATTTTAATACTCAATGTAGGCACAATGTTTGTGACAACTGTGATGATGATTTTACCGTCAATGATAATATCTAGGATTAGTCCTGCAGACTCAATTAGGTTTAACTAAAATTTGGATTATGATTTATCTAACTTATTTATCCCTTGCAATTGCACCAATACTTATTATTACAATTTACATTTATGTAAGAGACAAATTTAACAGAGAGCCTATATGGTTGTTGACATTGAGTCTTGTTGGTGGAATGTTTTCTGTGATTCCGGTTTTGTTGGCTGCATATATTACCGAATTGCCAATGCATTATCTGCATGGATTGCAGAAACCTGCATACGAAGCATTTATTCAGGCTGGTTTTGTCGAGGAATTATTCAAGTTCCTGGTTGTGCTTTTACTAGTTTGGAGGAGTAAACATTTTGATGAAAGATTCGATGGTATTGTTTATGCAGTCTTTGTTTCAATGGGTTTTGCCTTGGTAGAGAATATTCTTTACGTTTTTGATGGAGGTGTTGGAACTGGTCTTATGAGAATTATTACAGCAGTTCCTGCACATGCAATTTTTGGTATCTCAATGGGATATTATCTTGGCATGGCTAAATTTAATCCATGGAAAAGATCCACATATATCGCACTTGCCTTTATTGTGCCTTGGCTAATTCATGGATTCTACGATTTTGTTCTGATGGCTGGTTACGAATGGCTATTAGTCGTGTTTGTAATATATCTTATTTTAATGTATATTTATGGCTTTAGAAAACTCCGCGAATTGGCACGACTAAAAAGCAAACCTGTTGCTAAAGTTGAAGAACAGGCTGTTATAGAGAATACTCAAATAATTGAAAACGAAAATACTTAATAATATGGAACCAAAAAACAATCTTGATTTAATTTCAACATTTCATTATGTATGGGGTGGCCTAAAACTATTCGTATCACTATCCGTGTTGATTTATGTAGCAATGGGCATTGGAATGATTTGGAGCGGATCGGAAACAGGAGAGGCAGAGTTGCTATTTTCTGGTGGGGTTTTTCTTATATTTGGAATATTTGCTTTTTTAATCGTTGTTGCACTTGGCATAATGAGTCTTTTATGTGGCAAATATATTAAGGAACGTAGAAACAGAATGTTTTGTTTAGTGATGGCTGGTTTGGCATGTGCAAATGCCCCTCTAGGAACTATTCTGGGAATTTTTACAATTATCGAAATCGAAAAGCCTGAGATTAAAGCTATGTTTGAGGCGAATAAAAAGAAGTAATTATACGTCAAGATGGCGAGGAACCTAGTTTTATTAATATTTGCTTTAAATTGTTTTAGTGTTGTAGCTCAAGGCATACGAGTAGACTCCGTTAATTTTGGTATTCAAAATAGTTATGATTCCCCTATTTATGTTCCTATCGTTAGGGCCGATGATGTTGCTAGTCAGGCAGTGGTTGAAAAAATTAACGACGAACTCCTAGAAACTCTAATAATAGATAGTTTTGATCCTCTAGAATCTGAAGAATTTCATTGGTATGGACTGGCATTTAATTACGAAATCACATCAGATTACTTACTATTAAGTTATTCTGGAGAATATGTTGGAGCTTACCTAAATTGGATTAGCGATGATTTGTATTTTGATTTAAAAACGGGAGATTTGTTGAATAAAAGAGTTTTAGAATACAACTCATTATTTTCTCAATCGGGTTACTATCAGTTTATGAATAAATATTGGTTGCCTGATTGCAAAATTGCTATTGAAGAAGCTGTTGAATGTTCTGAAATGGAGGCTTATTGTGGTCTCTATGATATTGAAATACAAATAAATGAAGAAAAAGTAGAGTTTCTTCATAAAGGTGATTGTTTTCCGCGTTTTGCGATTATGTGCAATCCTGAGTTCTTGGTAAGTGTTGCTATTGACTCTCTAAAGCCATATATGAATGATTTTGCAAAGAATCTACTTTACAAAACTAACTTTAAATCAATGTCCAAATTAGAGCGATTTATATTTTACAATCAACATTTTGCGGATGTTCCTGATTATTATTATCTCGAAGGTAAAATTGACAATAAGTATCCATTTAGTATGAGCCTAGAATTTAATAATCAAGATTCAACAGTTAGCGGTTTCTATTTTTATCATAGCCAGAACAAAAACATTGACCTTAGAGGTTATTTTATGGAGGATGAACTAAAACTCAAAGAATTTGTAAACGATAAAGAGACGGGTAGTTTTATTTTTAAAATGGCGGAAGATTTTTTTCCGAGCTCAGTTAAGACAGGGCGAAGACGTTTTTTCGATTGTTATTGGATAAATGCAAAAACCAATGCTCAATTTAAGGTTGAGTTGAATGATGATCAAATAAACAGATATTAGCGTTAGATTATTAGTTTTTGAAATATCCTGCCAATTCATTTATTAGCATAGTCTCTTGGTTTCCTGCCGACATGTTTTTTACAATAACAGTCGAATTCGCAAGTTCATTTTCTCCAATTATCGCAACATAACTTATGTTTTTGTTATTAGCATATTTAAACTGCTTATCGAGTTTGGCTTTTTCGGGATAAACTTCGCAAGCTCCCGCAAGATTCCAACCCATAATCTCCCTTTAAGTAAAATCTTTTACCATAGCATAACGCTACCGCTCGATTACTTGCGTGAGCCCGCCAATTGGCGGGGTTGCATCGAGTGGTACCACCAGAGATAGTGTTAAATCTTTTACCGCAGGAGATTCTCACTCAAACACCAACTTTTCCACCTTCACCAACTTCCCCTCAACAAATAAACTACAAACATACACCCCCGCTTTCCAACCTTTTGTTTGAATTACCGTTGTTTCTCCTGTACCCGG
>CAZOHR010000071.1:0-13458 GCA_964579045.1 uncultured Bacteroidales bacterium
GCTTCCTTTCCTGTATTGAGCCTGTCGAAATAAGGAAAACAAGGGTGCGTAGGGCAACATAATAACAAGTTTAAATTTCTATCGATTATTAGAATATCTTCCATTAAATTCGTGGTAGAATCAATAAAAAAAATTACAACTCTTGTCAAGAAACAGATATTTACCAAAATTTGTGGAAAACATGTTTAAAATTCTGATGCAATGCAACCAAAATTTTATTATTTTTGTCCTGTATGCATAAATTTGAAAATTAAAACTAATCAAATATGAAAAAAATCTACTTAAAATCATTGTTTATTAACTTGTTTTTATTGGTTTCTATCTTTGCTGTAAGCCAAGTAAACACAGGTATTATGCCAGATAGTTTCAAAGACAAACTATCCGAAATCAATATTGACCATATTAGCGTTACTCCGCCATCATTGAGCCTAATTGCTGCAGAAGATGCTCAGGATGAGAAAAATGGTACTATGATGAAAATCGCCAGATTGATTCCAGTAAATGTTAATATCTCAAACTCTGGAACATGGGACATAACCAGCGATGGCACTAATGTTTGGAGATTAAGAATTTCTAGTGATGGTGCTAAAGCATGTGTTATTCACTTTAATCAATTTACACTTCCAGCAGGGTCTCAACTGTTTATTTACAATGCTGACAGAAGTATGATTTTAGGTCCTTATACAGATGCTGACAATTTTGATGGCGACAATTATGCTATTGGAATTCTAGCTGGAGGTGATGCGATTATTGAATATTCTGCTCCTAAAAGCAAATCATTAACTGGAGAGTCTGAAATAGTACTTCCTATTATTGAAATCAGCAAGTATTCTTACATTTATAGAGGCGAATACTTCTATATCAGTCCCGACAAATCAACAGGTTATGGGGCATCTGGCGATTGCCAAGTAAATGCAAATTGTACTGAAGGAAACAGCTGGAGAAAACAACAAGAAGGCGTAGCTAGAATTTATGTTGTTGATGGTGCTAGTGCTGGATACTGTACTGGAACATTGGTTAACAATACTGCAGAAGACCAAACTCCTTATTTCCTCACTGCCGATCATTGCGGTGGAGATGTTTCTGCTAGCGATTTTGGCGAATGGATTTTCAGATTCAATTATGAAAGCCCTGCTTGTACTGCAACAAGTCAACCTTCAGGAAATAATATTACAGGTTGTACAAAGAAAGCTCGTGGACCACTTAATGGTGGGTCAGACTTTTTACTTCTTCAATTAAGTACAACAGCTTTAAACCTTAAAAATATCGGAGCGATATATAATGGTTGGAGAAATACTACAACTGCTAGTCCTAGTGGAATATGTTTCCATCATCCAGCTGGAGATATTAAGAAAATATCTACCTATACTAGTGCATTATCATCTTCAACCTATAATGGTGGAGTTGGAAATGTAGGAGCAACAAATGCACACTGGAGAGTTTACTGGGCTGGAACAACCAATGGATTTGGAGTTACTGAAGGTGGTTCTTCAGGATCGCCATTGTTCGACAATAATGGTTTGGTTTGTGGTACTTTATCTGGTGGATCTTCATACTGCGACGCAACAAGTAGCCCAGACCTATACGGAAAGTTTTCATATCATTGGATATCTAATGGTGGCACTAGTGCTGACCAATTGAAACCATGGCTTGATCCAGGAAATACTGGATTAACAACAGTGCCTTATCTCGATCCTAACAATGTAGGATTAGTTGCCAACTTTAGTGGAACTCCAACTGCAGTTAGCACAGGCGGTTCGGTAACATTTACCGATTTATCTAGCGGCGGGACTATTACTAGTCGTGCATGGACGTTTACTGGAGGTACACCTTCAACATCAACAGCAACAAATCCAGTTATCGTTTATAATACTGCTGGAACATACAATGTTAGCTTAACAGTTACCACAAGTACTACTAATGATACTGAAACAAAAACAGGTTATATCACAGTTACAACTCCTGGCAGTGGTTTTACTTACAATTTTGAAGCATGTAGCGATTTTGCAGTTGATGCCTTTACTCCTTGTACAACTTATGATGGTGACGACAATGTTACCTATGGCTCTGAAGATTTTGAATTTAACAACCAAGGATATAACGGGTCATATATCGCTTTTAATCCTTCTTACACAACACCAGCTGCAAGCACAGAATGGGCTGCTCATGGCGGCGCCAAGTATGGAGCATGTTTTAGTTCAATTCCTACCGAAGGGGCAATAAATAACGATTGGTTCATTACTCCACAGATATCACTTCAGTCAAATTCTTCTTTATCATTTTGGGCAAAAAGCCTAACTAATCAGTGGGGTCTAGAGAGATTTAATGTTTACGTTTCAACAACAACAAATAGCGTTGGTAGTTTTACAAAAATTTCTGCTGGCACTTATATTGAAGCACCTATTACATGGACACAGTACACATACAACCTATCTGCATACAACAATCAAAGTGTTTACATTGCAATACAATGTGTTTCAAACGATGCGTTTGTTTTTATGATTGATGATATTGCTGTTACAACTTCTGCGGCAGTTACTCCTCCTGTTGCAAACTTTACAGGAACTCCAACAACAGGTTGTAAACCTTTAACAGTTACATTCACCGATCAATCTACCAATAGTCCTACTTCACGCTCATGGTCATTCCCTGGTGGAACTCCATCTACAAGCACTGCTCAAAATCCTGTAATTACTTATAATAATGCAGGAACCTACAATGTTAGTTTAACAGCAACAAATGCGGGTGGTAACAACACATTCACAAGAACAGGATATATTATTGCAAATGATTGCACAGATGTTGAAGAAGATATTGCATCTAAAATTAGTGTTTATCCTAATCCAACTGATGGAATTCTAAACGTAAATATTCCAGAAAACAGAGCTACTGTAAAAATAAGCAACATTCTAGGAAAAGAAGTTAAATTATTCAAACTTACTTCAACTGAAAACACTCTTGACTTAAGTTCTCTAACTCCTGGTATGTATTTTATCGAAATACAACTTGCTAATACTAAATCGGTAAGCAAAATTACTGTTAGATAGTTTAAAAAAATCATTAAGAAGACGGAATTTAGTTCCGTCTTTTTTTTTGTACATTTGTTAACAAGATTTGTTACTTATATGAGGAAAATAAATAACGCTTTTGCTGCTCAGAATCCTGATTATGGATGTTTTGCTTGTTCCCCTAAGAATGATGCAGGTTTAAAGATGGAGTTTTTTACAAATGAGAATGAGTTTTGGTCCGAATGGAAACCAGAAAAACATTTTGATGGTTGGCACGGTGTTGTTCATGGCGGAATTCAAGCGACATTAATGGACGAGACAGCCGAATGGCTTATCTTTACTCGATATGGAAGGTCTGCTGTTACGATGGAATTAACTGTTAAATACAAAACGCCTCTAAGTTCTGTTGGTGGAATTATCGTTATTAAAGCATTCGAGATTAGTTTCAATAGGAATATTGCTGAAGTTCAAATACAGATTTTTGATTCTCAAAATATAATATGCTCCGAAGGAAAAGGAAAATTTTATGTTTTTTCAGAAAAGGACTCAAAGGAAAAATATAATTTCCCTGACCAAAGTAATTTCTAACCTCCAAACTAGAACTTTGCAATCAGTTTTAGATTTACTCGCCTACCAGTGAGATAATTCGGCACACCGTAATCGGTACCTCTAATATCTGTGACATAAGTGTATGAAATTTCGTTATTAATATCCAGTAGATTAAAAACTTCGAGACTTAACCAAATACTTTTAAAGTGCCTAAATGGATTGCCTTCTTTGAGGGCTTTTTCTTCCGATTTAAGCTGTTTTGAGATTCCCAAGTCTACACGTCGGTAAGGACTGTATCTTGGAGTTGGGTCTGTTTTCTCAACTGGCAGTCCTGTTCCAAACAAAATATTGATATAAGCCTGCCAAGTTTCATGCTTAGGAATGTAATCTTGGAAGAAAATTCCAAAATTCAGCCTTTGATCTGTTGGACGTGGGATTAGTCCAAAATATACTGTATCAATATTACCTTCATCGTCCTTTTGCTGGTAAAAATCTCCTTCAATATCTTCTTTTGTTTGCATTAGTGCGATGCTAAACCAAGATTCTGTACCGGGAACAAACTCGCCATTAACTTTTGCCTCTACACCTGCGCTGTAACCCGTAGCAATATTTTCGCCATAATATCTAATTCTTACATTATCAATACTGTATGGAATTAGATTGTACATGTATTTGTAATAAATCTCCGTCACTAGTTTAAATGGCCTATCCCAAGCTTTAAATTGATAATCAGAACCAAAAACTACTTGATACGAAGATTGAGCTTTAATGTCGTGATTAAGGCTACCATCAAGTCGACGAACCTCTTTAAAATATGGCTGCTGACTATATAAACCAGTTGCGAATCTAAAAATTACATCTCTTTCCCAATTTGGTTTAAAACCCATATTTAAACGTGGGCTGACAAGAAACTCATTGTTAAAATCCCAATAATTAAATCTAAGCCCACCACCGATGGAGAATTCTGCATTTTCCAGATCTATCAGATATGAATCCTGAATATATGCACTCAATCTATTACTAGTGATATCAAAATGGTCAATGTCGGTCATGTATAATGGCACAATTTCTCTATCAGCAGGAGTTAGAGCTGATTCCGAATACCCGTAACTACCCAACGAATAACCTGCCGAATCAATCATATTCCATTCGTGAACACTGTAATCAAAAGTTTCGTAATTATACTGCGCTCCCCAAAGAATGTTATGGTCTCCAGATTTAAAATCACCAGTGTGCTTAAAAGAAAGTACATAACCATTAAGGTAATTTCTGGCATGATTAAGATATGACCCGATACCAATATTTGAGACGCTATCTCCCATATTATCAGAACCAAGTTGTTTATCGAGTTCATTCAAATAATACTGACCAAGAATATCAAATGTTTCCTGTTCGCTGGTATAATATCCAGATGCGATAAATTTCATTTTAAGATCTTTAGACACCTTATATTCGCCAGTAAATGCACCTGTAATATTTTTAAATTTATCAAGTTCTTGTCCTTCAAAATACATCATAATCTTAAGTGCCTCATTTAAAGTACCCCAAGATGTTTCGCGATCTTCAGGCACAAAACTGTATGTATTGCTACTTATATTCCCAAGAAAGCTAAGTTCAAATTTTTCGCTAAAATCGTATGTCATATAAGTTTGAAAATCGAGGTAAGTTGGGTCATACTTACCTGTCATATCCATTGAGCTTAACACGTATTGAGTAGTTTTATACCTAAATCCTGTGTTATACCTAAATAAATGTGTTTTGTTTGTGCCTTCGACATGAACATTAGTACCTAAAAGACTTGCTGTTACAGAACCACCGAATTCAGTAGGCTTTCGATATTTAATATCAAGCACTGATGACATTTTATCACCATATTTTGCTTCAAACCCTCCAGCCGAAAAAACAATGGCAGAAACCATATCGGAATTTATAAAACTTAGTCCTTCCTGTTGTCCAGAACGAATAAGCAGTGGACGATGAATTTCAACATCATTAACAATAACATCATTTTCGTCGAAATTGCCACCTCTTACATTGTATTGCGAGCTTAGTTCATTATTTGAAGACACCGAAGGCAATGATTTTAACATATCCTCAAATCCTCCTATTGTAGGTATCTTGAGAGATATTTCTGGATTGAGCCTTACAGCACCACCGTGTCGATCTGATTTAGCCGTTACATTAAAAATAGGGAGAATGTTCATCGACTCAACGAGTTCTATATTTAACTCAAAAACTTCTCCTGGTTCGAGGTTAACCATCGCCCGAAAATTTTCGCAGCTAATATATGAAACCTCAATAACTAAGTCCTCTCTCGAAGGCACCTTAATCTCGAAATATCCATTCTTATCACTCGCGACTCCTAAGCCCTTTTCGGCAATACTAATATTTGCAAATTGAAATGGCTTTGATTGTTTGTCTGTTATATAGCCTTTAATTAATGCAGTCTGGGACATCAGTTGACCTGTTATCACAATCATTAAGAAAAACAATACAAATTTAAAAATCTTCATAAATAAAACTTGTCGTACTTAATAACATCAAGCATGCAAATATATTGTTTTTCGTTAATATTTATTATTAATTTCAGGGTAAACAACTCTGGCATGATAAATATTTTTAATCTTTTCTGCGAAGACTTTCTTAGCAATACCAAGCTGTTTTAGAGTGATTTCAACTTCTACCAATTGACCATCATTAAGTTGAGCATCAATTATCTTACCTACTAGTTTCTCAATAGAATCTTGTGAATACTCTGGAAGTGTGCGGCATGCTGCCTCAATTGCGTCAGCCATCATCATAACGGCAGTTTCGATACTTTGAGGTTTTGGACCAGGGTATTTAAAATTACTTATAACTGGCAAACTTTCAGGATTAGCGTTAATCCATGAATTGTAAAAATACTTTGTAAGGCTGGTTCCATGGTGCATTGTAATAAAGTCAATTACTTGAGATGGAAGTTTGTATTTTTTTGCAAGCTCCTCTCCAACTTTCACATGCGATATTATCTTTTGTGCGCTGTCTTCAAAGTCAAAGTTATCGTGGATATTATTGCCACTCTGATTTTCGATAAAATATTCAGGATGTTTTGATTTTCCGATATCATGATACAAAGCTCCAGTTCTTGCTAGCATATAATTTCCACCAAGCTCCCTCACAACAGATTCTACCAAATTTGCAACCTGTATAGAATGTTGAAATGTCCCAGGAGATTTCTCAGCTAATAATCTCAATGCTGGATTATTAGTATCACTTAATTCCATTAATGTAAAATCTGAAACATAACTAAAGGTCTTTTCAAAAATGAAAACAAAAGGAAGATAAAGCAGCAATAAAAACGAGCTTATTGCATAAGGGTACATTTCAATCATAAAATCCCTATTGATGGTTCCTTGTTTAATCAAGTAAAAACCAGCTGCAAGAATAAGATAACTAACAAAAACGACACCCATTGTCACAAAAATCTGGCGTCTCTTGTGCTTGTGTTTAAGACTATACATTGCAATAATTCCAACTAAAGTCTGAATAAAAATAAACTCAAAGCTATTTGGGGCGAAAAAGCCTGCAACAAACAAAGCCGTAATATAGATGATTAAAGATATCTGAAAGTTGAAAAAAGTTAGAATCAGCAATGGGAAAAGAGCGTATGGGATAATGTTGATTGAAAATCCAGTTTCAGAAAATAAAAAATAGACAGCAAAAATCAATAAAAGTATTTGAAGCGACAAGAAGCTAATGTCTCTATAATTGCTCAAAATCTGAGTTTGAAAGTTCATCAGATAAATAAAAATAACAATAAATAAAGAAAGAAAAATAAGAGCAGTACCAAATGACACAGATACATTATTTACTCCTGAGTTTTTAGATTCAAAATGCTTTCGTAGCGAAAGTAATACTCTATTTTCATAATCACCAACGATATTACCTTTACGCACGATCATTTCGCCAGACTTTACCATTCCCGAAACCGGCGAAATAGAATTAAGCTTGTTTTCAAGTATTTTTGAATTAACTTGATCATCAAAAACAATATTGGATGGAACTGGATTCTTTATTAACAGATTCTTTATCGAATAATCATTCAAAGAGTCCAAAGATTTTATTTCGGATGCCTCATACAGTTTCCCGACTTCCTTATTTACCAAATCAATAGTTAAAAACTCATAACCATAAGACAATTCGGACATACCTTCACCATACAAATAAAAGCGAAACAATTTTTCGTTTTCCACGGTATCAGGAATTTCAATCACACCTTTCTTATAAAATGACAAAACCAACTCTCTGTATGAGTCTGCAAATGAATTAAATTTGCGTTTAATTTTCTCTAATTCAAAAATTCCAGTTTCATCATTAACTGTCAATATTCCGAATTTTTCGTTTTCGATGATTGACATTTCGCGATTAAAAGAGTTTATAAAATTTACAGTAACCAAGCTATCATTAACATAATAAGGAATAAACGATTTATATATACTATCTTTTTCCGACTTAATTTCCTGATCGGTTTTATAAACAGGAAAGTCAGATGTGGCAACCAAATCATCATACAACCAAGGACTGCCAATACTAAACGAATATGCAAAATGCTTATCCTTCGGAAAAATCAAGAATACTGCTACCGCGCTTGTAAGAAACAGCAGCAGAGAATATATCAGAACTGTATTCTTCTTTAAACTCATCAGAATAATTTTATTTGTGTAAAGATAAAAACTTGTTTTGAAAAATAATAATTAATTGCATCAAGTCTTATTACAGTTTTCAAAGCATTTCACTTATTAAGAAAGTACTGTTAAAAAAAATAATCTCAGAATAAAGAAATTTATATATATTTTTGAGCAACATAATTTTACAACAATGAAAATCGGAATCTGTGAATTAGCTTATATCCCAATGCGTGTGGGTTTGTCGCATAAAACCGAAATGATAAGCCAATTACTATTTGGCGAGCTTTTCGAGATTTTAATTGCACGCAACGATTGGGTTAAAATAAGATTATTGCATGATGACTACGAAGGTTGGGTAGAAGAATCTGTCATTACAGTAGTTGAAGAAGATAGCCTTGTTAAAGAGCAATTCTCAGATTACATAGTTTGCTCAGAATCCATTGTTATCAGGATGAATAATGAAAACATTTGCATACCTTCTGGCTCAAAAATACCAGCTTCAACTAATATTCATGGTCATTTCACGATAAGCAATCGTAAATACACAGTTCCTGCTAATCTCAACAACAATCAGAGCTCCGACTTGCGCAAAACAATTATTGAATCTGCCTTATCTATGCTAAACACTCCTTATTTGTGGGGTGGACGTACTTCATGGGGAACCGACTGCTCAGGATTTTCACAATTTCTTTATTCAATTGCTGGCATTCAGATTCCGCGAGACGCCTCTCAACAAGTAAATAAAGGAAAAACTCTAAGTTTTATTTCTGAGGCACAACCTGGCGATTTAGCATTTTTTGACAACGAAGAAGGTATTATCACTCATGTCGGTATTATTTTCGATCATGGCAAGATAATTCATGCTTCTGGCAAAATCAAAATCGACACTATTGACCATCAAGGAATTTACAATAAAACACTAAAGAAATATACTCATAATCTTAGAGTAATCAAATCAGTTCTTTAAGGAATAACAGTACCGAATTCTAAACTAAATTTTAAAAGATATAAGTTTAAATTATTATATTTATGACTGACCTAATTATTTCAAGATGCATAAAAAAGCCCGGCTTTATTGTTGGAGCTCGGACATACCGCTTAGTAAAAAACATAAATGGCTTGTATATTATTGAAATCGGAAAAGCCATGATGGAAACTCCAAAAACAAATATAGTTTCGGATGCTATTGCAAATGCTTTGATTGACAAATTAGCAGAAAAGAGGGAAAAAGATATGAGCGCAGTAGAGAAAGGCATAGCTGGAAAAGATTTAAATCAATTGGTGGACAATAAAAAGTGCTTTCTCATCCGCAAAGAAGATATTAAGGAGATAAAATTGTCAACAGATAATTACGAATTAAAACTATCTATAAAATCTGCAAAACTTAAGATTGAGCTTTATTTCTGGCCCGAAGACAAAGCGATTTTAGAAACAATTTATTCACAATTAACCTAATTTTCAATTGCCCCATGGATATTCGATTCGCTCAACACAATATGAGCCAATTGAATCCTGCATTAAATCAATTTCAAAGATAATTTCCTGCTGACTGCCTCTATATGGTTCAATGAATCTAACTATGTAGTTATCTTTTTCCAACCTATTAACAGCAATGCTCAAATCATAAAGGCAATTGCAGTCGCAGTCACTGTTTTCCTCGAATTCGGTAATTATTATTGTATCGTTCGAAAGTGAAATTTCGCAGTAAGGATCACCAGGACAGCAATTAAATCCGGCATTTATGTGAGTCAAACTTAGCTTTTGCTGTGATTCCGAGTATAAAAACTCAACACATGATGTACTGTCCGATGAAACCATCGAACCATTCTTTTCAAACGATTTACACGATGACAGTTCAGTTACACTTATAGTAAGATCTGACTCCTCAGGTGGATTTTCATCACATCCAACAATAAATAATAGTAGAGTAACAGATGATAATAAACACAGAATTTGCTTATTCATACGTATTGATTTTCAACAAATTTAGTCATTTTAATGATGACAAAATGAGTTTTCGATAATTTTTATGGAATAATTTTTGATAGCCCCGCGACGTCAAATAGTTTTATTATGATTAATTTTCTATCATTAGGGGTTTATAAATTTACAGTTGTCTTAGACCTGAAAAGTAAAATGTGAAAAATGATTAGTACCCAATATAATACAAACTATCATCAATAATTTAATATTTTCAAAACATGAAAAAACAATTACTAATTTTCAGTCTCATATTTACATCGTTATTATCATATTCTCAGTCTGTACAAACTGTTCGTGGCACAATCATAGACCAACAATCGCGCTCTGCTATTCCAGGAGTAAATGTAGTAGTTTTAAATTCTGATCCAGTTTTAGGTTGTTCGAGCGACTTTGACGGAAATTTTACAATTACTGGAGTTACGATTGGCAGGGTTGATTTACAGTTTTCGGCCATAGGATACAAACCAGTTGTAATGAAAAGTTTATTGCTTAATGTGTCGAAGGAACTTGTTCTAGAAGTAAAACTCGAGGAAGACATTGAAATTCTTTCAGAAGTGATAGTAAGTGGTGGTAGCGACAAGGACAAGCCAATTAACAAAATGGCTACAGTTAGTGCACGGTCTTTCAGTATCGAAGAAACAGAAAAATATGCAGGAAGTCTTGGCGATCCTAGTAGGATGGCTCAGAATTTTGCAGGCGTTTTTACGGCTGGCGACCAGCGCAACGATATTATTATCCGAGGCAATTCTCCTGCAGGGCTATTGTGGAGGCTCGATGGGGTAAACATTCCTAACCCAAATCACTTTGGCGCTCTTGGCAGCACAGGCGGGCCTGTAAGCATGCTAAACAATAATTTGCTCACCAATTCCGACTTTTTTACAGGAGCTTGGCCAGCTGAGTTTGGAAATTCTCTCTCGGGAGTATTTGATTTAAATATGCGAAATGGGAATAATCAACAACGAGAATACCTGTTCCAAGTTGGATTTAATGGTTTTGAACTTGGTGCCGAAGGACCGTTTGTAAAATCAAATCAATCATCGTATATTATAAACTACAGAAACTCAACTCTTGACGTAATGGACAAAATAGGATTTAGTGTTGCTGGTGGAGCAGTTCCAAAATATCAAGACCTCACGTTTAAAGTAAATATCCCTACAAAAAATGCAGGAAAGTTTAGTTTAACTGGAATTATGGGAAACTCGAATATCTTCTTCGATCATAAAGATGAAAATGATGGATCTTTCGCAAATTTCAGTGGTTCCGACACTCGTAATGGCTCTGGAATGATTACCTATTCTCTTCATCATTTGTATTTTTTTAATGATAAATCAAGATTGGAATCATTTGCAAATGTCTCTGCTTCCGAAGTTTCTACCACTTTAGACAATTTCGATTACACTCTGGATTCACTAGCACTCATACAAACTGGAGATTCAGTTTTTATAGCGAATAAAACTTTGTTTTATCATGAAAATAATAAAGAATCAAGAATTAGTGCAGGAACAAAATACAAGTCGAAACTGAACTCAAAGAATTATATTGACTTTGGCATTTCAGCGGATATATATTCGATAAATTACGTTGATTCTGTCTTTGTCGGCGAATATTACGGATGGGGAAACACCTACATAAAGCAAACTGAAATTGACACTTCTGGAATTATTCTACTTCAAGCTTATGCTCAGTGGAATCACAAATTCACTGGCAACTTCGGAATGTTTACAGGATTGCATTATCAACAACTTGCTTCAAACAATACATGGTCGGTAGAGCCACGTGTTAGTTTCAAACTACAACTCACCGAAAAACAATCTTTGTCATGGGGTTATGGGCTTCATAGCCAAATGCAATCACTATTTCTTTACTACGCGAGAACTCCAATTGACAATTTCTACAACCAATACATTCAGAATAATACCAATCTTGATTTCACAAAATCCAATCAAGCAGTTATTTCATACGATTGGGTTCCACTACCCGATTTTAGAATTAAGATTGAAACATATTATCAATTTTTGTATGATGTGCCTGTTCGACTTGATACTTCATATTACTCTGCTTTAAATGCAGGTGCTGGATTTTATCAGGAAAGAGTTAATGATCTTACCAATTCTGGAGAAGGGAAGAACTATGGTGTTGAGATTACATTGGAAAAGTTTTTTAACAATAATTTCTATTTTTTAGTTACAGGTTCAATATTTGAATCGAAGTACAAAACTTTGGAGGATTTTTGGAGGAATACAACTTTCAATAATAATTATGTACTTAATGTTTTAGGAGGATATGAGTTTAAACTTGGCCCCAAAGCTTTACTTTCCATTGATTTGCGAGCAGTTTATGCAGGCGGCAAACGTTTCATCCCGATTATCGTCAATGAGGAAAACGAGGCAACTTATGACTATGATAATGCATTCATAACCAAGACTGCTCCATATTTCCGTACAGATTTAAGAATCGGAATAAAAATCAACATGAAACGTGTTACTCAAGAATGGGGTATCGACTTACAGAATCTAACTAATCACGAAAACATTTACGGGCAAAGTTTTGATGAAAATACTGGCGAAGTGTCCTATTCATACCAGCAGGGTTTTTATCCGATGGTATTATATAGATTGACGTTTTAAGGCTTACATGTTATCTCCAAAGAAGTCGACAAGAATAGCAAAGACTAGATTTTTTTAATCTATCAAGCGCAATACTGCATCGACATCAAGTTTACTTACAACATTGTCATTGGCATTAATCATTTGCTCAAACAATTCCAATTTTTCTTCTTGTAGCTTGAGGATTTTCTCCTCTACGCTATTTCGGGAGATAAATTTATAGATAAACACTTTATTTTGTTGTCCAATACGATGTGCTCTATCAAATGCCTGTGATTCAGCAGCTGGATTCCACCATGGGTCGAGCAAGAATACGTAACTTGCAGCAGTTAAATTAAGACCAGTACCACCAGCTTTCAACGACAGTAAAAACACCTGATATTCAGAATCATTCTGAAAGTTTTCAACTTGTTCCTGACGATTCTTTGTACTACCATCTAAGTAGCAATACTTGATATTTTTACTGTCAAGATATTGTTTATAGATTTTGAGATGTTCTACAAATGAACTAAAGATAAGCACCTTACTTCCTTGACTTAGTACGTCATCTATTTTTTCGCAAACAAGATCAAATTTCCCCGAGCCACCAATATATGAATTATCAGCCATTATTGGATGATTGGCCGATTGCCGCAATCTCATAAG
>CAZOHR010000072.1:0-13422 GCA_964579045.1 uncultured Bacteroidales bacterium
TATCCAAATTCGGCAATACCTTTCATGTAATTAAGGTCGGCACCTGCACAAAAAGATTTTCCACGTCCACGAAGAATTACAACGCGAACATCTTTCATGTCTTTAATTTCTCCGAAAATTGCAATTATTTCGGAAATCAATTGTTCGTTAAGAGCATTGTGCACATCAGGACGGTTTAGCCATACGGTTCCGATGCTATCTTTTAATTCAAATTCTATTGTTTCGTAGTTTTGCATAATTGACATTTTTACATTCTGAATACTCCGTTATTTTGGTCTGGATACAATTTATTGAGCGACATTGCGATACCCATGGCAATAACTTTTCGAGTATCAACAGGATCGATAATGCCGTCGTCCCAAAGTCTTGCTGTGCTGTAATAAGCTGAACCCTCATAGTCGTATTTAGCTTCGATTTTCTTTCTCATAGCTTCTATTTCGCCTGGAGGAGGAGTCTGTCCTTTTGATGTGTATTGTTCTTCTTTTACAGTTGTAAGAACGATAGCAGCTTGTTTTCCGCCCATTACAGAGATCTTTGCATTTGGCCACATAAATAACAGTCGTGGATCAAAAGCACGACCTGCCATTCCATAATTTCCAGCACCAAACGAACCGCCAAAGATTACAGTGAACTTAGGAATATCTGCATTTGCCACAGCATGAACTAGTTTTGCTCCATCTTTTGCAATCCCTTTGCGTTCGGCATCTTTACCAACGATAAAACCCGTGATATTTTGAAGGAAAAGTAGTGGAATCTTTTTAGATGTACACAACTCGATAAAGTGTGTAGCTTTTAATGCTGATTCGGAAAACAATACGCCGTGATTAGCAATAATTCCTACAGGAAATCCCATAACGCGGGCAAATCCGGTAACAACTGTAGGTCCGTATTTTTCTTTAAATTCGTGGAATTTGCTACCATCAACGATTCTCATGATAATTTCGCGAGGATCGAGCATGTTTTTAAAGTCGATAGGAGCGATGCCATATAATTCTTCTGGATCGTAATATGGTTCTTCAATCGGAGCAAGATCAAGCATTTGCTTTCTCTCCGATTTCATTGTTTCGAAAATATTTCTAAGTATCTGAATTGCATGTTCGTCGTTTTCTGCAATATGGTCGGCAACACCAGAGATTGAAGTGTGAACTTCAGCTCCACCCAAATCTTCGGGAGTAACGATTTCGCCAGTTGCTGCTTTTACTAGTGGAGGTCCACCGAGGAAAATAGTTCCTTGATTTCTCACGATTACAGTTTCGTCGCTCATTGCAGGTACGTAAGCACCGCCCGCTGTACACGATCCTAAAACTGCAGCAATCTGTGGAATTCCAGCTGCGGAGAGCTTGGCTTGATTAAAGAAGAAGCGTCCGAAATGGTCTCTATCTGGAAAAACAGTATCCTGTTCTGGTAGAAAAGCTCCGCCAGAGTCAACGAGATAAACACAAGGAAGATGATTTTGCATTGCGATTTCCTGAGCACGAAGGTGTTTCTTTATTGTGTATTGCATGTAAGTACCACCTTTAACTGTCGCATCGTTAGCAATTATTACTGTTTCGCGACCATGAATAACGCCAATTCCTGTAATTATTCCAGCAGATGGAAATCCATCATCATACAGACCATAAGAAGCTAGAGCCGATAATTCCAAAAATGGAGTATTCGGATCAACAAGAAGATTGATTCTCTCTCTAGCAAGCAATTTACCTCTTGCTTTATGTTTTTTCTTAATTTCTGCAGGAACTGCATTCTGAACTTTATTCAGTTCTTCTCTGTACTTGGTCAAAATAGCAAGAAATTCTTTCTTTTGTGCTTTAAATGACTCCGAACTAGTATCCAACTTCGTTTCTAATCTGTACATACTATGCTTTTTTTTGGAAAATATAATTTATTAATAGTAATTTGTTGTCAAATAAAATTTTGATGACTCCAAAGATAAAAATATTAATTAATAATTAAAAAAAAAGTTATTATGACAGGTTGTCATGTAACAACTAATTTAGGTAAAAAAGGATACTTTGGAACATAAGGGGGTATAAATCAGAAGTTCCATCCGACGCGGCGGAACAAGCTCCAAAATACAAATTACAAATCACAAGCTCCAAAACCCAAATTACAAATCACAAATTACAAATCACAAAATCCAAAATTCAACCCCGCAGCGCTCACGTAAGTAAATCTTAAACCCTAGATATTCCCTTTGGAACTTGTTATTTGTTATTTGGTGCTTATAAAACAAATTCCAAACTTAGCAGAATCCATTGTTATTTGTTATTTGTTATTTGTTTTTTGTGATTTCATTTTTGCCAACCCCGCCCCTAAAATCCCTAAAGGGAGCCAGCCCACTTGTGCATCGTGTGTCAGCTCCCTATAGGGATGCAAGGGGTGAGAGGGCTAAAAGTTTTACTTTTTCACAAATTCCAAATTACAAATCATAAAATTAGCAGTATCCATTGTAATTTGTAATTTGTGATTTGTAATTTGTAATTTGTGATTTTTCCCCTACTCCTCCATATTAAACATTCCGCCCTTGTCGTCTTTCTTGCTAAATCCAAAGGTGTAGCGAATGTTTATTCCGATGCGGCGATTATCGGTGTAGCGGTCGCCCCAGGCATTAATAGAACCTTGATTGATTTCGTAACCAACAACCATAGTTCTTAGTACATCTCGAGCATTTAGGCTAATAGATAGCTTGTCGTCGAAAAATGTTTGTCGAATTCCGAAATTTAGTGCACCGAAGTTTTTTAATTCGTAAAAATCCATCTGGCCGTTAATCATCATAAAACCACTCATTGTGAGTTTAGTGTTTGCAAATAATTTTAGCACATGAAAAGTGAAAAATCTCCAGCTACCACGGGTATATTGCAGTGGTTCGCCTTCGTAAAATCCGTCGTATTCGTTTAAATTATACTGTGCTCCTGCAGCAAAGAAATATTTACCACCTGGGGGTATTCCAACCATGCCTCTAAAATATGTTTCTTTACTTTTACCAAGATTGTCATAAGTCCTTACAGCAATATCGGGATACTCAGGATCTTGATACATCACCCCAGAGAAAATGTCGGTAGTATAATTTTGCCCAATAGCAAAAACAGGTGTGTCTTCGTAGCTGACATTAAACTCAATATTATCGGTAAACTGTGGTTTAAGAGCTGGATTTCCTGTTTCGTACATAAACTGATCAACAAAATTTATTGATGGATTAAGCATGTCGTAACCTGGTCTGTTGATTGTGCGGCGATATATGGCGTATGCGTTCAATTCAAAATCTTTCATCTTAAAAACTGTACGACTTAGGTAAACATAAGGGAACCAATCAGCACGATTTATCAAAAAACTAGTGTCGGTAGGTATGGTTTGTCTTCCATCCATGTATGTATGCTCCATTCTTACACCTGCTTTGATAACAAATTCTTTTACAAGAGTTTTTGAGACTTGAACATAAGCTGCATTAATGTTTTCGCGATAATTAAACGAATTTGTTCTCAAAGGATCTACAATGCTTAAATCTCCAAAAATGACTTTGTATTCAGCATTACTTTCAAATTGCTGATAGGTGCTTTTGGCTCCAGTTTCAAGTTTGATCTTATAAGGGAAATTATAGGTAAAATCTGATTGCAGGCTGAGAAAATGGCGCAACTGGATATTATCACCAGAACCATTGATTGTGTAAATGTCGGGGATTGTAAAATTGTATATATAGTCTTGATTTGCATTTCTGTTGCTGTAGTTGTAGCCAAATTTTGTATCCCATTCGGAGCCAGAAGTGTCAAGTTTGAGATTTAAACTTAAATCCTGCTGCAGGTTTAAAAAGTATTCATTATTGTTGATTATATTATTATTCTCGCTAAGTCTTTCGTCGAGCATAGTTTCGGAGAAATTTGTGTTGACTGTATTGGTTTCTGGCAAGCTGAAGTTTACTCTTCCATCATAACTGAGGTTTAAATTCTCTTTTAAATCATAATTAATTCCGTAACCAGTGTTAATCTGATGACTCTTTTTATGCATAGTTGCATTTTGATACAGAAAAGTATCTGTTGTCATTAGTCTGTTTACATTCAAGAGTTCCTCTCTGTCGTTTAAACTATAATTTGCATTAATATATCCAGTTGATTTGTCGCCGCTATCATTTATGGTAAAGCCGAGGTCGCGGTTACCATAAACTCCCTGATTCATCCCAGCAGTAGCAGAGCCAAATCGGCCAATTCTAACACCTTTTTTAAGTACGATATTTATTATTCCACCTGAACTTGAAGCATCGTATTTGGTTGATGGTGTGCGCATTACCTCGATTTTTTGAACGCTACCTGGTGGTAAGCTTTGTAAAATTGTGGAGATATCCTGATTACTCATTTTCTGCTCTCTGCCATTTATATAAACTTTTGCTGGAGTGGCAGAATTTAAAAAGATACCGCCATCTTGATCCACATACATTCCTGGTACACTCTCGAGCACTTCTAAGGTATTTGCGCTAATATTAGCAAGACTTTCGGGGTCAATAATCATTTTGTCTCCTTCTTGCCGAATCAACGGTGATTTTGCTGCAACGGTTACTTCGTCTAGTTGATAAGCTCCTTCATTAAGTTTGAATTCAAATACTCTGGCATCTGCTTTTACGGATATTGACTTTTCAAGTGTTTCATAACCAATGAAGCTTATTTTCACAGCGTATAGGGCATTCTCAATATTGGTGAAAATTGCAATCCCATTTAGGTCTGTTGTCGCAAAAACAGATGTTGAATCAGAGGCTTTTGTAAGTTGTACTGTAGCTCCAGGGAGTGAGTGGCGTTCCGTATCTTTTATTGAAATTTTTACCACCTGACCAGATGAGTAAATTGTTATACACATTCCAGTGCAAAATATCAAGACGCAAAAAAGCAGTTTATTCATATAATTAGCCGGCCAGTTTCGGTTGCGAAGATAAGTTGTTTCTTGTGCAATTTCTTAGGTTTTAGTTAAAATTTGGTTAAATTAGAATCTTTTACAAGAGCTCGGTTTATGAAAGTTTTTTGAAATACACAGAATTTCTTGTAAATGCAGTATAGTGGACTTCGATTTCGTCGCCTTCTTCAACTTGTTTATACTCGTTTTCGGTTACAACAAACTTCTCTCTACCAACTGTAACGTATGTGACTCTCGACTTGCCAGATGTTGCATTTTTGCTGAATACTTGCCCTTTTATTGCAAATTTGTACCCTGCATCAATATCTTTCTGCCAGCGTTTATACAAAATCATTATTGGTATAAGCATTAGTAAATCAAACGCACAGATTACAATCAGGATTAGTGCAAGTTCATCTTTAACCATGAAGATAAGGAATAGATCAAATACTAGCGACATAATTCCTATCATCCAAAACGGAGCGTTACGACGTTTTTTTATTGTCTTTATATCTTCTTCTGTTAGGCTAAGTTGTTCGAGTTTATACATGGTACATATTAAATTTGGTCATTAAGTGGCTGATATATTACTCATAAATAAATTTAATTAATAGCATTTCAAGAGATTCTCTAGTTTCCCTGCCGAATCGTCCAATCCTCCCGGTCGGTTTCGTACAATCCACAATTTGCGATGATTTTCGATCAATGGTTTTAACTCTGCTTTTAACTCTGCTTTAATTTCGAGAGGTATGTTTTCGATTGCTTTATCTTTAGCATTAAGGCGTGCAATACCTAGGTGAATTCCATGCATTGCTAGATTAGCCGCTTGAATTGTTTCATTAATCAGAATTTCTGAATCTTCAGATTCGGGCTTAGCATTTTTTAGAATTTCGAGAGCATCAAGAATCTCTTTTTCTGCTGCATTAAAACCTTCAATTGTTAGCTCTTTGGTTTGATAATTTCCATCCATGGTCCATTTGTAGCGGTATAGCATTAAATGAAAAGCATTTCCATTTCCATTTGGCATGTTAGTTTTTTGATCTGCATAGCCAAGTTTTAAAATTGCTTTGGCCATATTTTCAGTTTTATCTTCATAGATATAATGGTTAAGAAGGAATTCTAGATTTTGTAGTGATTTTTCTTCACAATTCCATGAATATGCGGAGCCTAGCAAAATTGCAGGATATGTTACAGACATTGGCTGCCAGTGGCCATAATCGCCCCAATTTGTATTTAAATATCCTTTTGCTCCATATTTTTTCCCTTGAATAGCTGCATTTTTAAGATTTTCAAATCCATTTGTATTTCGCCCGATGAGGGAATTCCATGCCGAAGTTCCTGGACAGACATAAAAATCGAGACCAGCATCAACAAATTTTGGAAGATTTTTACCTTCATTAAAAGCATCGCCATAACCCCAAACCATTGCAATCATATTTTTAGGTAATTCTGCGATTAGCTCTGGGTGATTTATTATTATGTCTCCCCAAAACTGAGTTTGTTTGCCATGCTTATTTGCTTCGGCATTTAGTTTTATAAGATAATCCAAATATACACGGCCTTTTCCTTCCTTTTTACAAATTGGAGCAGAACGACCTAAGCCTAGTTCCATAGTTTCATCACAACCAATATTGAAATAATTGCTTGTGAAATTCGGAAGTAGTTCGGCATATAATTCCTGCATTAATTCCAGCGATTTTGGATTTGTAGGATCAAGACTTTGTCTTTTGCTTGGTCCCCATACTGTTTGGCAAGTCTCTGGACATTCGGCTAATTCAAGATATTCGTCGTGTTCGAGCCAGTTTTCCATGTGCCCAAACGAATTTTGATTTGGAACAAGGTCGATGAATCTTTCTGTGCAGTAGATATCAAGTTCTTGAATTTCTTCTGCAGTGAGCGGACTGTAATTCTCCCACACAATTTTATGGTTTTTATAAGCAAAAGTATGTTCTGTGTATAGCTGAAATTCGTTAATTTTCATACTGGCAAGCAAGTCAATAAGTTTATATAAGCTTTCCATGGTTGGCACTTTGTCTCTACTAATATCAAGCATATAGCCACGACGTTCAAAATCGGGATAGTCGTTGATTGTAACACAAATCAATGGTTTTTGCTCTGTTATTGAGTACGACAATAATTGTAGAAGTGTTTGTTTTGCATAAAAAAGGGCTGCAGGATTTTGGCCAAGAATACTTATAGATTCCTTTTCAATTTTTAGAAAATATTCTTGTGGTTTTAAATTAACAGTGTCAATTGCAATTTTTATCGAATTTAAACTATAAAAAATACTTAGTAGTTTTAATTCACCAGTCATGTCCAGTTTGCACAGATTTTTAATTACTGGTAGGATTTTATCGGATTTTATTTCTGACGAAATTTGAGTTTCTCCCGTAGTTGAAACTTTTATGTTCTTGGGATATGGGATTAAATATTTATCAAAATCATTTGCAAGAGACATACTTGATATCAAAATTGCAATTATCAGACTTGTGTATTTCATATTGTTACTTCAATTTGGAAGTAAAAATAATAAAATTTTGCAATTGTCAGTGATTTTCAATCAATCATCAAAAAACTCACCATACCGCAAAAATTCAATCACATGTTTGCGTGCTTTCTTTTTTTGAGTAAGAGCAAGGTGATCATACTTTAAAGTGACGAAATCTGTTTCGTTACCTAATCGGGTTCTTTCTGGTTTTAAAAGTCCATCGTTATCACCTTCAATTAGGGCATTATATCCAATTTCTTTTCCACGAGCTCCAATTATAATTCCAACTTCCATATTAATTGGAACAGGTAATTGATTGGCAAAAGAATTTGAATCCGTTTCCATTTTCTCCACGTTAGGACCAAGCACTTTCTTATATTTTTCGTTTTCTTTGAAGAAATCCGCAATGTCGGCACCTTGATTTGGAGGCGCAATCATTATAACACGGTAGATAACCGGAAAATCGGGATCTAAACCAGAATATTTAAGCATAGTCCTAAATACAAGACCACCCATAGAATGAGTAACAAACGAAACTGTATCTAGTCCTTGTGCCATAATGTCCAGATAAAGTTGTTGTCCGAGGGAGTCAAGATCTTCTGAAAATCCTGGATAAGCGTAATTCTCGGAGTAAAATCCAGCCTTAAGGAGGTCTTTGTCAATTTTATTCATTACTTCTTTTGGATTTCCATAACCATGAATCACAAAAACTTTATGAGATGCGAAAATCGGATTAAGTAGCAACAAAAAAATGAATACTAAGCGAAACTTTTTCATAGAGACTAATCTTTATAAACGGCTTAAAATATTATCTAGTTTTTCAACCAATAAATCAACATCTTCGTTTTTCATATCAAGAGGAGGACGTAATCTAACAGTGTCTTTTCCTGCTCCCAGTAAAAGTAGATTTTCGTTTTCGAGGGCAAGTTCAATAAGTTTTCCTTTGTTTGAAGAATCTTTCAAACTAAAACCTTGATAAATTCCCAGTCCACGAATGTTTGTAATTAAAGAACTATGCTTATTTTTAAGCTCTGTCAGTTTTGCAACAAGATATTCCGATTTTTGAGCAACAGATTCTAGCAATCTTTCTTTTTTCACAATTTTCCACTCTTGAACAAAACGAACCATATCAGATAATGTTCCTCCCCAAGTCGAGTCCAAAACCCCAAGGTCTTCCATCGGGTCAATCATGTAAACTACACCATTTGCAAGTTTCTTTGCTGAAGCAACTGCATTTGGTGGATATGGAATGTCGAATAGGTCGATGCAGAATATTTCACCAGTTTGACCACCTGCGGTCTGAACCTCGTCAAGGCCCCACAAAATATCGTATTTGTGACAAAGTTTGCTCAAATTGGTGTAAAATTCTGGCAGTGCAATTCTGTGTCCACCCGCTCCCTGTATTGGTTCTAGAATTAGGCCGGCAATCTCATCCTGATAAGTTTTCATAATATATTCCAAATTGTCAAGGGTTGATTTCATCACTTCCAGATTTTCTTCAATTGATTTATCGTTGTCAACTGCTGGGAATGGGATTTTGAAATTGCCGGGTACAATTCCCTGAAAATCTTTTGTTAGAACAGGGTCGTGATCAAGAACCGTAATATTAAGTGCAAATATCGTACGGCCGTGGAAAGCTTGATCGAAATATATAAAACGCTTTTTGTTTACCTGTTTTCCTTTCTTTGTCATTTTGTGCTGGAATAAATTGATGAAATATTTCATCATATTTTCCACAGCTTCGGCGCCAGAATTTACACTGTAAACTTCGAGATCCTCGTTTGCCATACATTTTGGAGCTATGCTATGCAAAACTTTGTAATATTCTAAACACTCTGGAGTAAGAAAATCGGGGTTTGGCAACTTGGTATTTGCAGCAAAACTTAAAGTTTCAAGATAATCTAACTCAAACATTGAGGGATGATTATATCCAATAAGCTTTGATCCGTATAGGCCTGTCCAATCAAAAATTTTGTCACCCTCTATGGTTTCTATCCACATTCCTCTGCATCCTTTTAGATTTATTACAAAAGGGTATGGTTCAACAATTACATAATCGTTTAATTGCTTAATTATTTTCTCGCTTGCAGACTTTGGAAATTTCATATTTTGATGATTTCAGAATTTAATTTTCTTTACTGTAAAGATAGATAAATAGGAGTAAAAATAATTAAAAATTTTGTTAAAAATTACTCTAAACTTCGACAAGCAGAAAGCGTAAAGGGTATCTTAGTTTTACTCCTTTAGAAACTTATAATTGTAAATCTTATTATTTACGATTATTGAAGCAAAGTAGCATCCTGGAGATAATTTTGAAACATTGATAGGTTCATTTTCACAGTTTAGTTTTTCAAAAATTTGTCTTGAATAGATGTCATAAATCTTTATGGAGTATACATCATTTAAATCAAAATTTAGGAAATCATTAGTTGGGTTTGGATAAAGGAGTGGAATATCTGCAAACACACTTTCTGCATCAGTTGCTGTAGAAGAACTACATTCTGTAGCTGCAGCAATTATATTTTTTTGAAGAACGCCATTCTCTACCCACCAATCTTCCCACGAGCCACCCGAACCGGTATTCCAGTTGCTTAATTGAAAAGTGTTTATTCCATTTGCAGTTCCTGGGACTTTGTAAACTTTCACTGCCTGTGCATTTCTGTTCCATGTTAGAGGAAAACCAGAATTGCATGTTTCGGGTGAGTTGGGTACAATACAATTTGCTTGAATAAAAAATGCAAATTCATCATATGCTGGATAATCGCCATAAACACTTGCGGTGCCATCGGTGTCGATACAAACTGCCACATATTCGTTGCATGCAATACCATAAACTATTGGATCTGCATAATCTTGCATAATCCTGGCCATAAATGTTACATGTCTCCCCTGTCTATCAGGATTATCATAATGAGTGTCGGTAACTACTCCAGAAAGCCACGGAGATTCGATGAAGTCGTCTTTCATTAGAGTAATATCCAAATTGTATGGGTCGTTTAAAGCATCATATGATGTGGCAGACCCGATCTGTGCAGTGTTTACAATGCTACCCATTATAGCCATGCCTGCTGATGTGCCTCCAACTGGGATTCTTTTTTCATTTATCAAATAATTAATTGCAGACTCAATTGGTGTGCCTTTCCAGTACGAAACGTAGTCCCACTGGTCTCCACCGGCAAACCATAAGGCTTCTGCATTCATCAATTGTTGGTAAATATATGGTTCTTCAGATGCTGCAGCATTGTGACATACAATAGTTTCGACCGAATTTACACTAACCCCAAGTTCGGAATACATATAGTCGTTGTAACCATCACTACCACTTGCTCTCAGAACAACAATGTCGCCACCTCCACTATGTTCGAGAAACCAAATCATTGCATTGTCGTGTTCAGTTGCACCGCCCATTAAAACTGTTACACCTTCGGCTTCGGTACTGATATTATTAGGGCTTCCTGTGAAATAACTGGTGTAATTTTGAGAATAAGTTGATAGCCAAACAAAAATTCCTATTAGGATTAATGATATTTTTTTCATGGTAATACAATTGAGCTTATTTGTGTGAAACTTATTCTTTGCAACAAATTTAGAAATAATTTCCGATAATCTTCTCCATTGGTAAATATATTATCCCGTTTTGCTCTTGCATAGTATCGGTTTCGGCGAATCCGAGTTTTTTATAAACAGGCACTGAATATGGAGAAGCATGAACATAAAACTTGTCGAGTTTGGGATTGTATTTGATACATTTCTTTAATGCACAATCAAAAAGTGTTTTTGCAATTCCCTTTCCATGAAATTTTCTGTCAACAAACAAAAGAGAAATAGTATTACCATTTCTAATTTCTATCATGCCGATTATCTTTGAATCGAGCCTAGCTACAAGAATATTATTTTGGATTTGCTGCCTATCTGCAATCTTTTTAGAGTCAATCCAATCGTAGAAGAAATTATTTCCAGCATCAGAATATCCAACGGCTACAAATTCATCGAAAACATTCTTAATTAACTGAGATATTTCAGTTTCCTGACCTATTTTGAATTCCTCAATACAGATTGCATCCATCAGAATGATTCTGAAATTTGATTATTAAATTATGGGTTTACGGCAATAGAACAATATTCAGAGTATCCTTCGGCTATCATACTATCATTTTTGTAAACCTTTCCAGAAGCAGAGATTACATACCAATCATTTCCATAAACTGCAATATCACCAACTCCTGTGAATCCTTCTGAAATCACGGAATCATTTTTATAAACCCTTCCAGTCTCAGAGTACACATACCAATTGTCTCCACTCACTGCAATCCTACAAGATACAGAATAACCTTCTGCAATAACAACATCATTTTTGTAAACTTTACCCGAAGCTGAAATAACATACCAGTCGTTGCCATATACGGCAATATCTCCAATTCCTGTAAATCCTTCAGATATTTTCACATCATTTTTGTAAACACTACCTGTCTCAGAATAAACATACCAGTCGCTACCATAAGCAGCAATCCTGCAAAATGCGGAATATCCTTCAGCAATTTTTACATCGTTTTTATAGACATTCCCCGAAGCAGAAATTACATACCAATCATCGCCACTTACTGCAATGTCGCCAATACCCGTGAATCCTTCCGAAATTTTAGTATCGTTTTTGTAAACGTTTCCCATCTCTGAGTATACATACCAATCACCTGCATTTTGTGATAACAAAAGATTTGGTAATAAAATAAGAAGAAAAGCTATTATTTTTGAGAATCCAGTTTTCATAAAGTTTAGTTTTGATTAATATTTATTCACTTTTTCAAAACAAAAATACAAAAAATATTGAAAGCTTGATTTAGATTGTGCAATATTTACCCACTGCCGATCGTGCAGCATACTGTGATGCGATTTTCTGTTAATTCAACTTATTTAATTACCTGAAAAACAATTTTTGTTTTGTTTTCAGTAGATAAAAGATAGGTTCCTGGCTTAAAATCGCTTAAATCAATTTTGATTTTTTGTGAGTCGATGATGCCAGTTTCAATGAGCTTAGCAGTAATATTATAGATCTTATACTCTGAACCAATAAATGCCGCACTAGATTCGACTATAATAGTTTCATTTGCAGGGTTAGGATATAATTTTATTGTTTCGTATACAGTGCCAATACCTGATCTTGCTGGTTCGCAGTTTGTTGCCGGATTATTAGAACTGAGAGCAATTTGATCGGCAAAAAGATTTGCCATATTTTGTGCGCGAAGTTGTAAGTTGTCGATTGAATGCCCGTTAGAATAGCAATTATTTAAATAATCATAATTATAAACTATATCGGCATGAAAGGGTGGAGCTGTTTCGCCAAGGTTTCCTAGATAGTTTTTCATTTCCTCTCCACCATAAGCACTGGGGTAGAAATAATAGGGTTGACAAATATTTGATTGTTGATAGCATTCCCAGCTGACTCTCCCAAGCACTCTCCCATATTCATAATTCACAATAATGTCAGAGCCTTGATGAAAAATATAAACAGGTTTTATAAAGGAAGACTGATTGAATATGTTTAAGTCAAAAACTGCCCCGTAAAAGCTTCCTACTCCTTGTACTTCGGAATTGTAAACACCTGTATTTAAATCTCCTTCAATAGAACCCAAATCTGGTCGTTCGAGATTTAAAGATGCTGGAATACAACCGTAAATCGCAAGATCGGGATCGGGAGTAGGAGCATCAGCAATTACGCCACAATCAACAGGTTTCATACTTTCATTATCTGTAAATGCCGTTGCAAGAGCAGTAAAAGCACCAGCACTTTCGCCTGCCACAAAAACATTGTTAATGTCGGTTGAGTCTTCGGCAAACCTACTTTTCATAAACCTAATTGCGCCTTTTGTATCTTGCATAGCTCTGTAGTTTGCTCTTACAATTTCGGAACTATCACAAATGTATGCGCAGGGAGCGGATATGTTTGTATTGCACAAAGCGTACATCGCATAGTTTGATGTTTTATGTGTGCCAAGTCTGTAATTAATATTTGCAACAACATAACCTCTTTTTGCATATTCGCGCGACAATCTCACAGTATT
>CAZOHR010000073.1:0-8275 GCA_964579045.1 uncultured Bacteroidales bacterium
ATTCCAGCCATAGCAATAAGCGACCCATCTCATATAACCTGTACTGCAAATGATTTTGGATTCGACTATGTTTTTTCTAGGTACGTAGAGGCCTTAGGAAATAATAATGATGTTCTTTTTGCAATAAGCACTAGTGGAAATTCGAAGAACGTTATTGAGGCAATAAATGCAGCAAAGCAAAAAGGCATGAAAGTAATTGCATTAACTGGCAAAGACGGTGGAAAGATAAAAGACATTTGCGACATCGAACTTCGCGTGCCTCATCAAGGCTATTCCGATAGAGTACAAGAAATTCACATTAAAATTATTCATAGTTTGATAGACTATATAGAAACTAATTTAATTCCATAATTGAAGAAGATTCTTTAGTTCCTATTAGTCACAATTTATTTCGAACTTAAAAAACATAGTATGAGAATACATTTTATCGCAATCGGTGGTGCAGCAATGCACAATTTAGCAATTGCACTGCACAAAAAGGGCTATCTGGTTACTGGATCCGATGATGAGATATTTGAGCCTTCTAGGTCGAGACTTGAGAAGTATGATTTATTGCCAAAGAAATACGGATGGTTTCCAGATGAAATAGGTAGTTATATTGACATTATCATTTTAGGAATGCATGCGAGGATAGACAATCCAGAGCTTATTCGAGCTCAGGAATTAAATTTAAAAATTTATTCCTATCCAGAATATCTCTATGAGCAAACCAAAAACAAAAAAAGAATTGTTATCGGTGGAAGTCATGGCAAAACAACAATTACTTCGATGATAATGCATGTGCTCAAAAATACTGGAGTAGGTTATGACTATATGGTTGGAGCAAATATCAAAGGATTCGATACAATGGTTAATCTCGAAGATGAAAATAAAATTGCAGTATTCGAAGGTGACGAATATCTCTCCTCACCTATTGACTTAACTCCAAAATTTCATTGGTACAAACCAGATGTTGCAATATTAACAGGTATTGCTTGGGATCATATTAATGTTTTTCCGACTTTTGATTTCTACGTAGAACAATTTGAAATTTTTGTAAAATCAATTCAATCTGGTGGAAAGCTATTCTGGTTTGAAGAAGATGAAAATCTTGAAAAGATTAGCAATTCAAACAGAAACATTGATTCCATATCATACACTACTTACGATTATTATGTAGATGCTGAAGGAAGTATCTGTGTAGATTTTGATGGAAAAACTTATCACATGAGTGTATTTGGTGATCATAATATGCAGAATATTAATGCAGCTAGATATGCATGTCTCGAGGCTGGTGTTAATGAGTCAGACTTTTGGGCAGCGATCGAAAGTTTTGAAGGTGCTGCAAAAAGATTACAACTAATAAAAGATTCAATAAGAACATCCTTTTACATTGACTTCGCTCATGCCCCATCAAAGCTAAAAGCTACAATCAATGCCTTAAAACAAAAGTATTCTCAGAGAAAATTAATTGCCTGTATCGAGTTACATACTTTCAGTAGTTTGCAAAGCAATTTTATTCCTCAATATAAAGACTGCATGCAAAAAGCAGATATAGCGATTGTTTATTACAGTCATGAAGTCCTTAAGCATAAACGTTTGCCAGAGCTAAGTGAAGAATTTGTAAAGGAGTCTTTTGGTGGTAATGTAATGATTTTTACGGATACCGACAAATTGCAGAGTTACCTAAAATCGCAGGACTTTGACAATACAAACCTTTTGATGATGAGTAGTGGTAACTTTAATGGAATAGATTTTGTAAAGTTCGCAGACGAAATAATAGTTTGAAAAACAAATGATAAATTACAGTGCCTTCGTTCGCCAGTTGGCGGATCAGTCACCTGAGAATCCTTTGACTGAGCGGAGCGTCGCACTGAGCTTGTCGAAGGGTCGAAGGCAACAAATTATAAATGACAAATCACAAATTACAAATTATAAATCACAAATGGCAAAAAAAACGATAATACTTTTTCTTTTCCCGATTTTGTTCTTTTCGTGTTCAATTCAGGAAATAAGCATTGGAAACCCAGAGGGTGTTGAAGTAGAAGAACTAAGCATGAAGTCAGTTAAGCTTAAAGTCATGGTTCCGATTGAGAATCCAAATGATTTTTCTTTTAAAATTAAGAATGTCAATCTTGATTTAGTAATTAACGACCGAAATGTTGGCAAGATTAAAAAAATGGATAAAGTTACGATACCAGCAAATTCTAAGGAAATTTATCCTGTGTCGTTTGAACTTACCACTGCAGACGCACTGACTAATATTCTTTTTCTCATTGGAGAACTTCAAAAAAGGAATCCTGAACTTGCAATTACCGGTACAATTACTGTTTCTAAATTTGGTATTCCAAAAAGAATAAAAGTAGAACATGAACAAAATTTTGAGGGATACAAAAAATGAGTACTTTTACAAAAAATTATTTGCCATGAACAGATTTTTTCTTGCGATTATATTTCTATTGTCTTTTGCAGCTATAGCAAGTGCTCAGAACATTACAGCTGAAGAAGTAAAATACTTTGACAACACTTGTTATAATGGGAAAATAACAATATCTCAGGATCCTGCATTAGAAAATTTTATCGAAACACATGTTGGCTTGAACAAAAAGCGTCGTGGTTTTTACGGTTATCGAGTAAAAATATATGCACAGAATCATCAGAATGCAAGAAGTCAGGCAAATGCGATAAAAATTGGTTTCGGTGAGGATGGACAGCAGGCTTATGTAACTTATGTTGAACCAAACTTTGAGGTTCATGTAGGCGACTATACTAAAAGATTTGAGGCAGTTGCATTATTGAATAAAATACAGTCAAAATATCCCGAAGCATACACTATTAAAACAGTAGTTTCTTATCCACGTCACGATTAAAAAACATACCATGGTTGACAATAAAATTGTACAACTTAGGGAATTAGCAAAAAACATCAGAACAAATGTTATCACTTCACTATGCGAAGCTGGTTCAGGACATATTGGTGGCTCACTTGGGCTTGCAGACGTTTTTGCGGTATTGTATTTTGAAGTAATGAATCACGATCCTCAAAATCCTAAAATGAAAAATCGAGACAAACTTGTTCTATCAATTGGACATGTGGCACCAGTTTTATATTCTAGTCTAGCTCTTAGTGGGTATTTTGAGATTGAAGAATTAAAATCCTTGAGAAAGTTAAACACCCGGCTTCAGGGACATCCTTCATTGAGCGCAGGAATTCCTGGACTTGAAACAGCCTCTGGCTCACTTGGACAGGGTTTGTCTATTGCTGTTGGAATGGCTTTGGCGGACAAAATGGATAAAATCGAGCGTAAAATTTTTTGCATTTGTGGCGATGGAGAGCTCCAAGAAGGACAAATTTGGGAGGCAGCGATGAGTGCATCTCATCACAATCTAAATAATATAACAGTTATTGTTGACCGAAATCAAGTTCAAATTGATGGCAGAACCTGCGATGTTATGGACATAAATCCATTGCGTGAAAAATGGATTGCTTTTGGATGGAATGTACTTGAGTGCAATGGTAATAATATTGATGATTTACTTTTTGTTTTTCAAAATCAACATAAAAATAAGCCAAATGTAATTTTGGCAAATACAATTATGGGCAAGGGTGTCCCAGAAATTGAAGGAGATTACCAATGGCACGGAAAAGCGCCTGATAAAATTCAGTGCGAAAGGTTTTTGGCAACTCTATATTAGCCACTAAGAAATTTTAACTGACCGTTTCCTATTTTTATGTTGAACAAGAAATTATTGAATTCTATTTTTGTTTTAAATTAAAAACTAAAAATTAAAATTATGGAATATCTAGTTGTTTTGGCGATGCCACTTATTTTTGGAGTAATCATTTTTATGGTTTATAAACAGTACACAGGAAAAAACTACGCACAAAAAACCGACAAGCTTGCAGATTCAATTCAGGAAATAACTTTGAATGGTTTTAAAAGAACTGTTCATGGCTATAGTGGTAAATATAAAGGCTATGATGTTAATATTTACCCAACAACCAGTCCAGGTTATGGCTATATGAAAGGCCCAATGTATCAGGTATGGGTAAGTATAGCTCCAATGGAAGGACAATTAAAAGGTCTTGGTGGTTTCTTTGGCAAATATATGGTTGTTGGTGAACGTCCTGGCTATGCAATGATAGGATTTGCTATCAGACACGTATCGGGAACGAATCAGACAACCGACATTTTGGATAGCCTTAACCGTTTGACCAATGATCTTAGCGAAAAGGGAGTAATGCCATATCTTGTATAATCATTCAAAAAACCGCTTTACCTCTGTCTCAAAATCTTTTTCTACCCGTTTGCCATCACGGGTTTTTGCAAGACCTGCGCGACCAGTCTCTTTGTAGTCGATATGTAATCTTTCACCCACCTCGCGCATTGTTAGCACAACTTCATCTGCCGACACAAAAGACTTAACATCACTTAATGCCATAAAGGCAGAACTAATTGCAAGTGAAGAATAAATACCATTTCTTTTTACACATGGGACTTCAACCAAGCCAGCAACTGGGTCACAGATAAGTCCAAGTGAGTTTTTAAGAGCAAGTATAAAAGCTTGTATCATCTGTTGATGATTACCTCCCTCAAGATAAGTAAGAGCCGAAGCTGCCATAGCCGCAGCTGCTCCAATCTCGGCCTGACAGCCATAATCCGCTCCGGCAGTCGACACGTCCGTAAACAGAATCATTCCAAAAAAGCCTGCAATCATTAGTGACTCCAAAATCTTTTCTTCTGAAACATTCTTAATTTCACAATATGCTGTAAGAACACCTGGAACAATTCCACAACTACCAGCCGTAGGACAAGCAATAATAACTCCGCTGCGTGCATTTAGCTCGTTAACCGCAGTTGAATATGCTGCAGCTCTTCCATAAATATTGTCGAATATACTATTTGACTTGAGGAAATCGTCCATTTTTTTTGCATCTCCCCCGCTTAACTTGAGCAACGACTTTTCAGTACTTTTAACTCCTGAATACACCGAGTTTCTCATTACTATCCAATAGGAAAGCATCTTTTCGTAAACTTCTTCCTCGCTTAATTTCTGCAAAGAATATTCAGTTTGACAAATAATTTTTATAAGATCCATCTCGCTGCTATCAAGATACTCATCCAATTCTTCAAAAGTATTGAATGGTAAAGATGGAATGTCTGAAACTCCCGCTTCAGCATAGATTTTACTAATTATAGAACTGTCTTTAGTATTTTCGTAGACAATTTCATCTCCTTTGAGCCACAAATCTATTTTTCCAGTTATAGGTGATGCAAGCTCCTTGTTAAAAAACCTGATTTCGACATTCCCTGCACCAATTGAGAAACCGGTAATAACATAGACTTTAAGCTCTGTTTTAAAAATTATTTCTGCGATATTATTATTTCGCTGTGTTATATATTTAAAATCATCTGCTTGCGTTCCTTTTTTGTACCCTCCAAAAGCTGCAATCTGATTGCCAAAATGAATACCATTTTTATACAAGATTTCGGGGTCTCCATTGATAATCATCTCTGGATGATCTGTTCCAAAACCACACAAGCCCCCACCAAGAGCGGAAGGCGTTTTGTGCCCAACACCAGTATCCCGAAAAGACCCAAGCAACTTCACTTCTATTTCTTGAATTTTTTCACCGCGTGACAAAACTGCAAGAATTAATTGTCGAGCAATCTGTCCGATTCTATTTGCCCCTGCAGTATGTGAACTGGATGGACCAACCATTGACGGACCAACCATATCGAAAATGCTCATTGGTTTAATGGCAGTTTGGATATATCTTACAAAATCTTCAGCAAGAGATACATATTCATTTGGAGCAATAAGATCAGATACAAATATCTCAACTTTATAAAATTTGTCTGCTCTTTTAAACGGCTTAATTATTTGCAATATAGACACAAAATCGTATCCCGTTTTATGCTTTTCAAGCGTCTCGAAAAGATTCGTAAGCAAAGTATTAAATGCAACATTTATACAAAACAAGCTGATTTTCTTTCCGTCTTCTGATATTTCGGTGCATACTGTTTGTGTAATTTTCCCAAGCTCACTAATAAATAAGTCTTCGATTTCTTTTATGTTGGGGATATCAAATTCCTTGCTTCTTAATGAATTATCAAGATCTTTATAAACTGCAGTAAGTACAAAATCATTTCCTTTGTTAAAAAATGTTCTAAACAAGGTCGTCCTACCTGTCTTTCGTGACGATGCTTTTAGTAATGTCGATTTAACTTTGTCGATGCAATTTCTGTGAATATTAAAGTCCTCAATATCACCTTTAAAATGATATCTCTTTTCTCTATTTTCGGGCTTAATTATTTTTTCGATCAAATGAAAATGAGAATCAAAATCCTCTTTATCCATAAGTTTAAAATATGTATCTGGCATCACCGCCTTAAGAAAATCGATTGATTGTTTGTCCATAGAAATAATTATTATAACATCTGCCGCTAAGATATAGAAAACTTCAGTAAGGAAAAAATGAATTATTCAGATTTGGCTTAACCAATCCTTCTAAATTTAACAGCCATTAACGAGGTGCTCAACCAGCACCTTTATTCCAATACCAATAAGGAAAAGCCCACCTATTATCTCAATTGGAAATTTCTTTAATCTTCTTCTAATAAAATCCCCGCTAAAAAGACCAAGGTAAGAAAAGGCAAAAGTTACAATCATAATAATCAGAGCAGACACCCAAATATTAAGACCCACGAATGAGAGGCTCACACCAACCACAGCTGCATCTATACTAGTTGCAATCCCTAAACCAGTTACTACAAAGAAGTTATTCATGTTTATTTCAGGTTTGCTTTCAGAATCTTTATGTTTAATCCCTTCGAAAAGCATTTTCCCACCTATAATCAACAACAGCCCAAATCCAATCCAATGGTCGTATTCCATCAAATACTTTTCTAGTTCTGCTCCGGCAGCCCATCCAGCAATTGTGCACAATGCTTGAATAAAACCTAGCGTAAAAGCAAAGCGTAAAAACACGAAAGTGCTTTTTTGCTTGCATGTTGAAGCCGCTGCCAGCGAAACAGTAAGACTATCCATAGACAGGCCTACAGCGATTAAAATAATTGATAAGAATTGCATAAAATAATTTTTAGCAAAAATAAGCAATCAAAGCTATTACAAAAATTTATTATCAATTCTTGAAAAGACTAATCGACTAAAATTCACTTCGAGCATGTTTTAACTGAAGCGTAAGCCTACAAATAAAAACTATCTGAATAGATATATTCTAGCAAAATTTGAATTTGCAAGTTACTACATAAAATTTTTCTAAATAGATTTTTATCATACAAAAAATCGCAAAATATTTTTTTTATTTAAATATTTAATTACCTTTGTTCCAGAGGATTAAGCATTTAAATTATGAAAAAAGTTTTACTATTTACGGTAGCATTTAGCATCGCTCTTCTTTTGTCAAACACAGTATTTTCACAAGGTGTCGCCATAAATACTGACGGCACTTCGGCAGATGGCTCTGCAATGTTGGATATTAAATCAACAACAAGCGGCTTGTTGATTCCTAGAATGAATCTCGTTCAGCGAGGATTAATCACATCTCCTGCTACAGGATTAATGATTTTTCAGACAGACAACACACCCGGTTATTATTTTTATAACGGTGCAGGCTGGCAAAGACTTGGAACAGGAAATATCGAAAGTTTGACGTTCGCTAGTCCACTTTCTTCAACAGGAGGTAGCAATCCAACGGTTTATATTTCGCAATCTGGTGCAGTAGGTGGGCAGACATTAGAATGGAATGGTTCTGCTTGGGCCCCAGCAAACGATGATAACACAACATATTCTGCAGGAACAGGTTTAACTTTGACTGGAACGGTTTTTACACCAACTTTTGGGACAGGTGTTGGTACAGTAGCTCAAGGAAATCATGGTCATACAAATATGGTAACTGCCTCAGGTACAACAAACTATGTGTCAAAATTCACATCCGCGAATACGCTTGGCAATTCACTTTTATATGATGATGGAACAAATGTTGGAATTGGAATGACGCCAGGTACTTATAAACTTGATATAAACGGCAACTTACGAACTACGATGGTTTTTGATGCAAATGATGTGAGTTTTTATCTTGATCCAACTTCTATCAGCTCCTTAAATGATGTAAGGGGAAATATTTTTTATGATAGGGGAAATACGACTTTTTATGTTGACCCTGCTAGTACAAGCATTTTAAATGATGTCCGTGCTTCTATCTTTTACGACAGGGATAACACTTCTTATTATGTAGATCCAGCTTCAACTACCCGATTGGTAAATCTAA
>CAZOHR010000073.1:8375-13418 GCA_964579045.1 uncultured Bacteroidales bacterium
TACTCTGCACGTAAATGGATCAGCCGGCGCGAGTATTCTTTATGATCAAAACAATACTAGTTACTATATAGACCCTGCAAGTACGAGCATCACTAACGATATGCGTGCAAATATATTTTATGATAACGGGAATACGGGTTTTTATGTTGACCCTGCCAGCACAAGTAATTTAGCTACAGTCTATTCAGGCCTAGAATACTCCACTATGTTTTATGATAGAGACAATACAGGTTATTATTTGGACCCTGCAAGCACAAGCCAATTAAACGATGTTCGTGCCTCAATTTTTTATGATAGAGATAACACTACTTATTATGTGAACCCTGCATCATCCAGCTATTTAAGTTCGCTTTATATTGCATCATTGGGAGGTGGAGGATCCAGAATAGTTATGACCGACAATACTGGCTTTTTATACCCAGCTTCTGCAGCCTCGGTAGGACTTGTTAGTGGGTCGGGAACAACAAACTATATTTCAAAATTTACATCAGCTAGCACTCTTGGAAATTCTGTTTTATATGATGATGGAATAAATGTTGGAATTGGAATGGTGCCAGGTACTTTTAGACTTGATATAAATGGCAACTTGCGAACTACGATGGTTTTTGATGCGAATGATGTAAATTATTATCTTGATCCATCTTCTGTCAGCTCGTTAAATGAAGTAAGAGGAAATATTTTTTATGATAGGGCAAATACGTCTTATTATATAGACCCTGCTAGTACGAGCATCACAAACGATATGCGTGCCAATATATTTTATGATTACGGAAATACTGGTTTTTATGTTGACCCTGCAAGTTCCAGCATTTTAAATGATGTTCGAGCCTCTGTTTTTTATGATAGAGACAATACAAGTTACTATCTTGATCCTGCATCGTCAAGCAATTTGAATGTTTTAAACACTATAGGAACAACTAGGATTGGAACATTGTCGGGAACTGGAACACGAATCGTTTTAGCTGACGCTACAGGCATATTATCAGCCAATACGGCTGCTGGAGCAGGACTAGTTAGTGGAACAGGAACAACAAATTATGTTACAAAATGGACCGGAACTAGTACCCAAGGAAATTCTCAGATTTTTGATAATGGTACAAATGTGGGAATTGGGACAAATTCTCCTTCTGCAGGCCTTCACATGTATCAGGACAGATACACTCTTTATGGTCCAAACTCAGGTTGGGGAGCGTATCTGCAAGTTGGAGGAAACGGAAGAGTAACAACTTATGCTTCGGTCGCCGCAACTAATGGCAATCTTCATCTTGATGCCGCTAATGGAGCTTTTGCAACTTATATAAACTATTATAGTCAAAATAATACTTATATAAACGGTGCTGGAGGAAATGTGGGAATTGGAACCACTGCGCCCCTTTCAAAGCTTCATGTTGATGGTGGAAATTTGACTCTTTCACAAACAGCGGGTCAAACAGGTTTTACATTATTGAGTTATAACAATGCGACAAGTTTGTGGTTGATTTCTCCAACAACATCATCAAAAATTGTTTTTGGGGTTGCACACGACTGGGATCGTCAGGTTTCTTTAACATACACTCCTGGTACTACTGGAGCTGCTGGCGGAGATCTTGTAATTGGTCAGGTGGATAAAAATGCAGCAACATGGACCCATGGAGTTACAAGGTTTCTAACCAATGGAAGCGAAAGAATGCGAATTGACGCTTCTGGTAATGTTGGTATTGGAACTACTACTCCTTCTTTTAAACTTCATGTACCATCAGGATATATTGGAACAGATTATATAAATACAACTGATAATGTTGTTGGTTCTGGAGTTACTGGTATTATGGTAAAAACAGGAGACAATTATCATAGAACCGCAAGTGCTGCAGCGGTATGTGCATTTCTAAACAATGGAACCTTTATTCCAAATAATGGAATTGGTGATTGGCAAATTGCTTCATCATCAACAGGAACAGCTTACAATGTAGCAAGTCTTGAATTAAGGGAATCTAATTTTACAGGAACTGGAGCAGCTACTCCTCCAAGACTCGGATTTCATTGGGGTGGAGTTGTTGCCTCACAAATTGGTATCGAAAGTTCAGGAAGAATTGCAATTCTTAATAACCCAGGTACTGGATATGAAAATCTTATAGCTAATAATATCTATTCTGCTGCAAATTTATATTTCACAACAGCTAATCCTACAATTAGTGCTTCAAGTTATTTTATTGCTCCTGGTGGTGCATATTTTAACAGTGGAACAGTATATTTTCAATCTCAAATACAAGCTAGAGGCGGAATTCACGACGACACGAATGCAAACTTAACCATCGCTGGTGGAACTGCTGGTACTACAGCTTTTTCTGGTTCAATTTCAGGAATGAGTGGTTATTCTCCTGCAAACAATATGATAAGATTAACTCCAAATCTACATTTAAATTCACTCGCTGGAAACGCTGTAATTCTGAATTGGGATAATGGAACAACTGGAAATACTCAAACTCTACGAATTGGGAATGGTGCTGGTACTGACGTTTTTAATGTTTGGGCAAGTGGAAATACAAGTATTGGGACTACCCCAAGTACTCTATATAAACTTTACACATTAGCCACTCAACTTACTGCAAGTGGCGACGGACAAGCCAGTATTTACGGTTATAGAACCCGTGATTCTCAAAATGACGGAACTGGTTATTATGCTTATTCCAGTAATAATGCAATTACAGGTTACAATTATTGGGGAGACCTATATACTTTTGGCGTTTTTGGACACAGCGATGGCGATTATACACGAACAGGTGGTACAATAGGTGAAACTGGTGGAACATGGGGTTCTCTTGGCTATAAAGGAAGTAACAGTGTTTATTATGGTGTTTATGGAAGTAACGCATATTCATCTGGCGGAGGATTTATGGAAGATGGCAATCTTTCAGGAGTAGGAATCGCAGGCTTTGGTCAACTCATGGGCGGCTGGTCACGTGGCGAATTAATGGGGTTCACAACTTCTGGCGAAATGTATGCCTTATATAATGATGGAAATTCATATACCGAAGGTTATTCTGCTGACATCGTAAAAACAGATGATGGCAGAAAAGCCGCTTACTCTGTTACTTCTACAGAATTGAAAGTTTATGACGATGGTTCTTATGAAATTAACGGAAACGAGATATTTGTTAGCTTTGATAAAGATTTTGCTTCAATGATCAATCCTACACAAAATCCAACAATTACAGTTTCACCAGTTGGTGGTTGGGCTCCACTTTACATTAAAGAAATTAGACAGGACGGATTTGTAGTAGCAAATGACAACTATAATGGAAACAATGTAAAGTTCTCATGGATAGCAGTTGCAGAAAGAATTGATTCAGAAAATGCTGAATTACCAAAGGATATCGCTGATGACAAATTCAACGAAAACCTTAAAGGCTTTATGTTCAACGAAAACATCACAAATAGAAATGCTACACCAATGTGGTGGGACGGTTCTTCACTTAGATTTGATACGATTCCTGAAAAACCAATTAACGAAGCTGAGAAAAAAGCAGAAGAAGAAAGAATGAAGCAATAGTATGGCTTTTTGATGGACTTTCTTTACCATACAATTTTATAGTTAAATATTTAGAAATATTGTAACTACCCTATTTTGCAAATAGATTTTTATCTAACTTTGCCTCAGAGGATTAACTGTATAAAATTATGAAAAAACTTCTCATTTTAAGTGCTATCATAGCATTAACATTATTATGTACAAACACAGCATTTTCACAGGGTGTTGCAATCAATAGCGACGGAAGTACGGCAGATGGCTCTGCAATGTTGGATATAAAATCAACCGGTGCAGGGATTCTAGTTCCAAGGTTAACACAGGTTCAAAGAAACTCAATTGCCAACCCAGCAACTGGGTTATTGATTTTTCAAACAGATAATACCCCTGGTTTTTATTATAATGCAGGTACGGCAGGCAGCCCTTCTTGGATAAAACTAAGTATCCCAACTGACAATTTCGACGATGCCGATGCTGATGCAACAAATGAGCTGCAAACAATAAGCATATCCGATCATGATATAACTTTATCCGATGGAGGCGGAACGATTACTGTTCCAGATAATAACACGACATATTCGGCTGGAAATCAATTAGGTTTAACTGGAACAACTTTTAATGTCAGCGAAGGAACTGGTTCAGGTTTAGATGGGGATATGGTTGACGGTCAACATTATTCTGACATTCAGTCCTGGGCAAATTCTAATGATGACAACACCACCTATTCTGCTGGCACAGGATTAACTTTAACTGGAACTGTATTTACACCTACTTTTGGCACAACAGCAGGATCTATTGCAGAAGGAAATCATGTTCACGCTACATTAACACGCGGCACCGGACTTACAGGTAATAACTATACCGGATCCACAGCCACCACATGGGCCGTAGATTTTGGAAGCTCTGTCGTTGCTGGCGGCGGACCTAAATCTCAGGGTAATTTTGGACAGTTTCAGCCACATGCTACTTATACCGATTTCAATACAAATCCTGCTTATTGGGGTTGGAATTATGTACAAGCTGCAACAAATGCTCCTAATGCCACTTCCACACAGTGGTACAGGCAAATTGTAAGTCTTGGTAGTGATTATCCTGCAAGAGGTGCAGGTGGCTATTCTTTAGAAATGGCATTCCCGAGATATAATACATCAACTGCGGGTGTTTGGGTAAGAACAGTTGAAAACGGAACAATTGGTGGATGGACGAGAATTGATGCAAATGCAATCAATTATTCCAATCTATCTGGAATCCCAACCAGAACAGCATGGAATGGGGTTCATCGTGGATTTGTTGCAGAACAATTATCTTGGAAAAACTACGGCAACAATCATACTATTTTTGATGCTTCTGCTGGAACATCACCAGATGGAACTGCTGTAAATAATACCAACTCACAAGTTGCATGGTCAGCAACTTACCCTACCCTAATGGGTTGGAATGGCGCAAACACTTATGGTGTAAGAGTTGATGCTGCAAGAGTTTCTGATAACACCACAGGCAATTCTGCAACTGTTGGCGGACTTTCCGCAGGATCTTTT
>CAZOHR010000074.1:0-13156 GCA_964579045.1 uncultured Bacteroidales bacterium
GAATTCAAGGTCCAGCAGGACCAACTTGGTCAATACTTACAGATAATTTTAATGCAAATGGAAATTTATTAATTACTACGGACCAACCAGCAACTATTACATCCACAAATGCAGCATGGTTAACAACTGGAAATGCAGGAACAACAGCTGGAACGAATTTCTTAGGTACTACAAATGCTCAGGCATTAGACTTTAGGACTAATAATAATATAGTTTTTAGAATTACTCAGGGAACAGCTCCTTCTGGCGGAACCGGTGGTCGTATGCTCGCCTATTATGATGGAACTGCAGCTAATCCAATATATTCATTTAATCAAAGTCCAAATACTGGACTTTTCCGCCCGGGAGCAGATGTATTAGCCTTTTCAACAACATCAACTGAGCGTATGAGGATTCTTGCCAACGGACAGTTTGCAATTAATACTTTGGTTCCTGACGCAGGAGATGTGCTATCTGCTTATGGCACAAATGCAACTCTTAATTGGGCACTTAACGGTTATACAACTCATGTTTTAGGAGGTGGTTTGTATGCGCAAAACTACAATGCAGCTAATGGCTTTAATGCTATGGAAGGTGTAACAATGTATAATGCTGCTGTTAATACTCCATCAGGGGTATTTGGTTTAGCCATTGCAAATACAGGTATTGCTAGAGGTGTAAGAGGAGCTAGTAATAGTTTTGATGGCATTGGCGTTTTTGGAGCCAGCCCTGCTGATGTTTCATTTGGAGATGGTGGAGCAGCAGGTTATTTTGATTGGGATGTTATAGCTGGAGATTATTGGAATTTATCAGATGCAAATCTTAAAAATAATTTAAGAGTTTATGAAGGAGCTATTAGCGATGTGATGAAAGTTAAGGTTTATAATTACAATTATGATACAACTCTTTTAACAAATTCTGATGGCAGGTTGAGATATGGGTTTGTTGCACAAGAGATTGAAACAGTATTCCCAGGTATGGTCAAGCAAAAAAATATTTATAAACCAGGTACTTATGGAACTAAATCTGATGATGCAGAAGATTTATTAGGTAAGTATAAAGTTGTTAATTATATTGAGTTTGTCCCAATACTCACTCAGGCATTCCAGGAGCAGCAAGTAATTATTGAAGAACAACAAATTACAATAGATAACTTGCAATTGCAATTGGACTCAGTAATTAAAAGACTAGAAGAACTCGAAAATAAAATTAAATAATTTATATATCCAAAGCTTGTGAATTTTACAAAAAGTTTTGAAATGCGAAATATTAAATTAAAAATATTGTTTCTGTCCGTTTTATTGGTAGCCTCAGCATTATCTTTTTCACAGGTTGTGTTGAATAACGGTGGCCAGATAAATGCTTTGCAAGGTGCATACATTTATGTAAACGGTAGTGTGGTAAACCAAAACTCCGGTCTATTATCGATAGATGCAAATGCAGGCATTAATGCTGAACTTTATGTAACTGGAGATATTACTAACGATGCAACAATTGCTGATGATGGCCATATACGACTACTTGGCGATTGGTTTGATAATAATGTTTTTATTGGCGGTACTGGCACGGTGTTCTTTGAGGGTGCTTCTCAAATTCTGGGAGGTACAGCGGCAACAGTTTTCAATAATATCACACTCGACGGAAGTGGGCTTAAGACTCAGACTATCGACAAATATGCAGTCGGAATCCTCAACTTGAAACATCTTGAACTTCAGACTGAAACAAATACCTTCTTTGTACAAAATGCTAATTCAGCATCGATACTGAGAACTACAGGATTTGTTTCGAGTCTAAATGGAGGTAAACTTTCGAGAAATACAAACTCTAGTGCAGTTTATTTATTTCCTGTTGGTTCGAGTGTGGGTACTCTTCGCTATCGACCAGTGGAAATAATTCCTGATTTAGTTTCAAATAATACATATGCTGTCAGATTAGCAAATCTTAATGCTAGTGTTGAAGGCTATAACGTAAATAATCTTGACTCTGAAATTTGTGAAGTCAATCCGATTTTTTATCACCAAATAGCTAGAACTTCTGGGGCTTCTTCTGCGGATATTCAAATCTATTTTGACGAAACATCAGACGGAGATTGGGATGGAATCTCTAAGTGGAATATTTTGCCACCGCAATGGGAATCTATTACTGGGAGTTTTGTTAATTCAGGAGTCCCTTTTGATATTGCTATAAAAACAAATTGGGATGATTTTTCTAATGAATCATATATTCTTTTTAGAAATACAATTCCGATCAGTTTTGCAGCCTTAGGTCCATATTGCATTGGAGAAACTCCTGATGCGTTGCCAATTTCATCTATAGAAGGAGTAACGGGAACTTGGAGTCCTGCTGCTATTAATACTTCTACAGCTGGCACCACAATATACGTTTTTACACCTACTGCTGGACAGGCTTGTTTTGAGACTTATTCGATGTCTGTTACGGTTGAGGTTTGTTGCAATATTAACCTAACAGCATCAGTTATAAATGCACCATGTTACGGAACAAATGGACAAGTTATTTTTAGCTCTACAGGAGGTGTTCCACCATTAGTTTATACTGTTAATGGAACTGTTGCAAATTCTCCTTATAGTGGTGTTTCAGGAAACTATACCGTTTTGGTAACTGACGCCGTTGGTTGTACAGCCAGTGGAAATCTATATATTGGCCAACCCGCAGTTTTGCAAGTATATGTTACTCCTTCTCCTGCTCAATGTGGTGGAGTTGGCGGATCAGCATTTGCATCAGTGGCAGGCGGAACTGCTAACTATGATTTTTTATGGTCAAATACTCAAACAGGGAATAGTATAAATAATCTTAATCCTGGAACTTATTCAGTTATTGTTACTGATGATAATAATTGTACTGCCACCAATTCTGGAGTAGTTGCTGTAGCAGGCAGTATAAATGCTTCTATAGTTCAACTAAACCCAATTAGTTGCCCAGGATTCTCAGATGGAATAATTCAAGCAGTTAGCTCAAATGCTGTTAGTCCTGTTAATTACCTCTGGAATGACGGTAATATTACATCTGTTTTGTCAAATCTTGGCAGTGGCAACTATATAGTAAATGTATCAGATTCATGGGGATGTTCAGGAACAGCTTTCTATACTCTCGTTAATCCTTCATCAATTCAAATAAATGCCACAGTGAATCAGGTAAGATGTTTTGGTGAGGATAATGGCAGTATAGACCTTGGCGTATCTGGGGGATTTCCACCATATAATTTTGTTTGGAGTAATGCATTTAACGGATCACATAATATCGATTTAATAGGAGGAGAATATTTTGTAACGATAATTGATACTCATAATTGTAGTGTGTCGGCAAATTATATCGTTCCCGAACCAAGCGAACTGGTTTTGTCAAGCTCTGTTCAAAATATTAGTTGCTTTGGAAATACAGATGGAGGTGCAGTTTTATCTGCAACAGGAGGAGTAATACCATATGTTTTTAATTTATCTGGAAATAGCTTGAATTTCTCTGGCAATACTCATTATACTTTACCTGTTGGTACATACAGTATTCAAGTTACAGATCATAGTTTGTGTGTGGCTACTTCTGAAATTAGTATTTCTGAACCTGGAATGTTAGCAGCTTCATACGAAGCCACTGGCCCTTCATGTATCGGTAATAATGATGGTTTTGTTGAAGTGGCAGTATATGGAGGTACCGAGCCTTATTTATTCAGATGGGATCAGAATACTATTGATATTCCTTATCTAAGTGGACTGATTCAGGGTTCTTATGATATTAGTGTTGTTGATGCAAATAATTGTGTATTCGAACTTGGATCTGTAAACCTGACAGATTTTGACCAAGATTGTATTACAATTCCAAATGCATTTACTCCAAATGGAGATGGTGTAAATGATACATGGATTATCGAAAACCTTGAAATGTTCCCAAATTCGTATGTGTATGTTTTTAATCGATGGGGTCAATTAATTTATACCGGCCTTCCAGGAGATGAATGGGATGGAAGATTTAACGACAATGGCGTTCCATCAACTTCTTATGTTTATATTGTCGATTTGAATAACAGAATGGACTCTTATGTTGGACTAGTCACAGTTGTATACTAATCTAAAAACAAAAAAGGAACGATTTTCGTTCCTTTTTTGTTTTTAGATTGTAAGTTTTAGTAAGCAAACAAAGGAAATGGTTTCATCATTTCATTTACTTCTGCACGAACTTTAAGTATTGTTGCTTCATCAGTATAATTAGCAATCACTCGGTCGATAAGTTTTACTATCGGTGCCATGTGCTCTTCTTTTAACCCGCGGGTTGTAACAGCTGGAGTACCAACTCTTAAACCAGAAGTTGTGAAAGGAGAACGATGATCAAAAGGAACCATGTTTTTGTTAATTGTAATATCTGCCGCAACTAAAGCATTTTCAACTTGCTTACCAGTTACATCAGGATACTTGGTTCTGAGGTCAATCAACATTGAGTGATTGTCGGTTCCATTACTGATAATTTTATATCCAATTTCCATAAATGCTTTTGCCATTGCAGCTGCATTCTTCTTAACTTGTGTCTGATATTCTTTAAACTCAGGGCTTAATGCTTCGCCAAATGCAACTGCTTTTGCTGCAATAACGTGTTCTAGTGGTCCACCTTGTGTTCCTGGAAAAACAGCTGAATTAATAATATCTGACATCATTTTAATTTCTCCCTTTGGAGTTGTTAATCCCCATGGATTTGGAAAATCTTTGCCAATTAAAATGATACCGCCTCTTGGACCTCTTAAAGTTTTGTGAGTAGTTGATGTAACTATGTGAGCGTGTTTTGTTGGATTTTCCAATAAGCCAGCAGCAATTAGACCAGCCGGATGAGCCATGTCAACCATAAATAATGCTCCAATCTTATCAGCAATTTCGCGCATACGTTTGTAATCCCATTCGCGACTATAAGCTGATGCACCAGCAACTATAAGTTTAGGCTTGTGCTCCATAGCCATGGCTTCCATTGCATCATAATCAACCATTCCTGTTTCTTCAGCAACTTTGTATGATATTGCCTTGTAAAGAATCCCCGAAAGATTTACAGGAGAGCCATGTGATAAATGACCTCCATGAGATAAATCCAATCCCATAAATGTGTCACCTGGTTTTAAACATGCAAGAAATACAGCTGCATTCGCTTGTGCTCCAGAATGTGGTTGAACATTTGCAAATTCTACATCAAATAATTCTTTTAGTCTGTCAATTGCTAATTGTTCTGTCATATCAACAAACTGACATCCGCCATAGTATCTTTTTCCTGGGTAACCTTCGGCATATTTGTTTGTCATTACCGAACCCATAGCTTCTAATACCTGAGGGCTAACAAAATTTTCAGAAGCAATTAGCTCTATTCCATGCATCTGTCTTTCTTTCTCCTTCTGAATGATTTCAAATACCTTATCGTCGCGTTTCATATTTTAAATTTTTTTTGTAAAAATACAATTTTTATAATCATATACGAAAGTTTTAAAACCATTTTATTGAACATGTTTTTTTGCTTATCCAAACTTGTAGGGTAAAGAACATTTTTTATTAGTTTTGTGAAAAATAATATTTGATATGCATTACTTAAATTTTGAAACATTAGAATCTTTCAGTATTGAAGCATTGAAGAGTGCTGGGGTTCCAGAAAAAGATGCAGCGATAATCGCTGAAGTTCTACTCGAAGCAGATAAGCTTGGAATTGATTCCCATGGTATCAATCGCCTGAAACCGATTTATTTGGACCGCATAAAAGATGGTATTCTCAATCCAGAAACAAAAGTTGATATTATCCGTGAAAGTTTTACAACTGCAGTTTTAGATGGAAATAACGGAATGGGTCATGTCGTTTCAAAGCAGGCAATGCAAATGTGTATCGACAAAGCCAAAACATACGGTATGGGAATGGTCGCTGTTCGTAATAGTTCGCATTATGGAATAGCAGGATATTACGGGTTAATGGCTGCTAAAGCTGGTATGATTGGAATTACAGGTACAAATGCTCGTCCTTCGATCGCGCCTACTTTTGGTGTGGAAAATATGCTGGGAACAAATCCACTCACATTTGTAATGCCAACTGACGAAGATTTTTCTTTCTTCCTCGATTGTGCTACTTCTGTTAGTCAACGTGGAAAATTTGAATTCTATGCAAAAACTGGCAAGGAACTGCCAAAAGGTTGGGCTATTGACCGACAGGGTAATTCTAAAACTGATTCTGTACAAGTTTTACAGGATTTGATAAACGGTGATGCAGCTCTTACTCCTCTTGGTGGAGTGGGAGAGGAAACCGCTGGTTATAAGGGTTATGGATATGCTACTGTTGTCGAGATTTTGTCTGCTGCTCTTCAAGGTGGTGGATTTATGAAAGCATTGCTGGGTATGGAAGATGGTAAAAAAATCCCTTATCGCCTCGGACATTTCTTTATTGCTATTAATATTGAGAATTTTATCGATCTTGCCGACTTCGAAAAGACTACCGGTAATATACTTCGTGAATTGAGAAATTCAGATAAAATGCCCGGTCATGATAGAATATACACTGCTGGCGAAAAGGAGCATATCGCATTTCTTGAAAGATCAAAAAATGGCGTTCCTGTAAATCAGGCTTTGTGGGATGAAATGAAAAAAACAGCAATTGACTACAAACTTGAAAAATTTTATAAATTATTCGAAATAAATCAATAAGTTTGCATTTGTTATTTAACTGAGAGAATGAAAATCATCGAAAACTGGCTAAAAGCGTCAGACGGACAAACAATTTTTTATAATGAGTTTATCCCTGATAACAACGAAGTGCGCTTTGTTGTTCAAATTTTTCATGGTATGGCCGAGCATTCCGAACGTTATACACATTTTGCCGAATTTCTTGTAAATAAAGGTGCTGCAGTGTATGTGTCCGATCATCGAGGACACGGACGTAATTGCCTAAAACCTGGTCAGTATGGTGTATGGCCTCACAAAGATACATGGTTTAAGATTGTCGACGATCTTAAAGTTCTTAATGATATTGCAGAGAAAAGTTTTCCTGGTAAACCTATTTTTATTTTAGGCCATAGTATGGGTTCTTTTTTAGCCAGAACTTTTATTACGTTATATAGTGATGGAATCAAAGGTGTACTTCTTACTGGTACTGGAACACATCCGACATATTTGCTTAAGATAGCTTCTGTTATTGCTTGGATGCAATGCAAAGTTAGAGGTTTGTCACGACCAGCAATTTTGCTTGATAAAATGTCGTTTGGAAGTTTTAATAAGGGCTATAATACTCCATTTTCTTGGCTCAGCCGAGATCCTAAAATAGTTGAAGAATACATAAATGATCCTTATTGCGGTGGAGTATTCTCTTGTTCATTTTATAGAAGTTTCTTTGCAGGCCTTATCTACAATAACAAAATGGAAAATGCGAAAAAAATCTCAAGAGATTTGCCCATAATGTTTTTGTCTGGAATGGAAGATCCCGTTGGTAATTTTAGTAAAGGCGTAAAGCAGGCAGGCGAGTTTTATAGAAAATCTGGACTAAGGAAGCTAGATTGTAAAATCTATGCAGGAGCACGCCACGAAATTCTTAACGAAACAAATAAACAGGAAGTTTATAAAGATATTTACGATTGGATAGAAAAACAATCAGTCAATGAATAAAAAGTATATTCTTGCTTTAGATCAGGGCACAACAAGTTCAAGAGCTATTTTATTTGATAAGGATTTTAACATTTCTGGTGTTGAACAAAGCGAAACCAGACAGATTTTCCCTAAACCAGGATGGGTGGAGCAGGATGCAATTGAGATACGCGAAACTCAGCTCTTTGTTGCCAGAAAATTACTTGCAAAATCAGGTATCAACCCTGATGAAATTTCAGGAATAGGCATAACCAATCAACGAGAAACGACAATTGTCTGGGAAAAATCGACAGGTAAACCAATCTACAACGCAATTATCTGGCAAGATAAACGAACCGCAGATTTTTGTAAGCAAATTAAAAATACCGAAACTGGTGTTTATATCAGCGATGTTACTGGTTTAGTCGTGGATTCTTATTTCTCAGCTACAAAAATTCATTGGATTCTAAATAATGTAGATGGCGCCATGCAGAAAGCTATTAATGGCGATCTTCTTTTTGGTACTGTTGATACATGGCTTGTGTGGAACCTTACTGGTGGCAGACTTCATATTACAGATTTCTCAAATGCCTCACGCACTATGCTCTATAATATTAGAGAATTATGCTGGGATAAAACTATTCTCGACTTTTTTGGTATTCCTGAGCAAATGTTGCCAACGGTAAATGAATCATCAAAAGAATATGGCAGCACTGATGTGTCAGTTTTTGGAACCACAGGTATTCCGATTGCAGGAATAGCTGGTGATCAACAAGCTGCTTTATTTGGACAAACATGTCTTCATCCAGGATCAGTAAAAAATACCTACGGTACTGGCTGTTTTATGCTTATGAATACTGGTGAAATGCCAGTAAAAAGCAATTCTGGTTTAGTTACTACAATCGCTTGGGGAATAGATGGCAAAGTAACTTATGCGCTCGAAGGAAGCGTATTTATTGCTGGAGCCGCTGTACAATGGCTTCGAGATAAAATGAAGATAATTGAATCAGCATCCGAAACTGAGGCGATTGCCGAAGAAACTCCAGATTCGGGCGGAGTCTATTTCGTTCCTGCGTTTGCTGGCCTCGGCGCTCCTTACTGGAATATGAATGCCCGTGGATGTATCACTGGTATTACAGGAGGAACTACATACAAACATATTGTGCGAGCTACACTCGAATCTATGGCATATCAGACAAAAGATGTGTTGATGGCAATGGAAAAAGATAGTGGAATAAAAATTAAAAATCTAAATGTTGATGGTGGTGCGTCGGCAAATAATTTTTTATTGCAATTTCAGGCTGATATACTTGGTCTTGAGGTTACCAGACCCGAAATTATCGAATCCACAGCATTGGGCGCTGCATTTTTAGCTGCATTAGCTACGGGATTTTGCTCATTGGCGGACATTAAGAATAAACGTAAAGTCGAGAAATCTTTTCACCCTCAAATGGAATTACTCGAAAGAGATTCAATTTATAGAGGTTGGCTAAATGCTATTGAAAAAGCATAGGTCTTTCATTCATATTTTTTTCAATTTCGTTCGATAATTCATTGTCATCATTATATGCCTACTCTTCAGAAATTTTACTTAATCTATCATTTAGAAAAGCTAAAAAGGACTGTCCCTAATTTAGAAACAGCCCTTTTATTCATATTGATTTTAGCTAAATCTTTTTGCCAATATAAAATACATAGCCGTAAAACTCTTTGTATTTCGAATATAGCGTGGCTTCATGTCTTTGATTTGCAACAAGTTCAATAGCTGTATAATTGTTCTGGTATTTTCTAATAAAATCTTCCTGTGCTTTAATCTGCGGAATGTAGAAGTGTTCTGTCCAGCAATTTTCGGGCAAGATAAAACATGCAATAGGTACATATCCTGCATTCTGCATTATTGCTAATTTATTGGGTATCGTGTCAATCTCAGGATATGCATCCAACCAGAATTTGTTTATTTCATCTGGTCTTTCGTTTGTAAACCAAGATGCCTCTGACACTGCAATAAAACCCCCTTTTTTAATAAACCGATGCCATTCTTTCAGCCCATTTTCAAATCCAATGTTGTAGATAGCTCCTTCCGACCAAATAAGATCAAGTTCTTCATTCCGAAAAGGAAGATTATCCATTGAACCAACTATGCCCTTTACTCTCTCTTGAAAATTTCGTTCTAAAGCATTAGCATTAAATAAATCAATAAAACTGGGAAACAGATCAATGCCAATTATATTTGCATCGGTATGTTCCGCTAGTACCATTGTTTGGCCGCCTGTTCCGCAACCAATGTCAGCAATGTGAGACTTGGCATTTAGATCGTCAATAAAACCTAATGCTTTGATTGTTACTTCTGGACTTCCAGGACCTTGTCGTTCTATACTTGAAAAATATTCACAGATTAATGTAAAGTCAAATTCGTGAATTGATGTATTTTCGTTACTCATGATGTTTTATTTTTTAATTGTTTTAATCATGTCTTTAGAAATGTATAATCTTTGACATGACTCTGTTTTTATAATATAAATATACGTGAAATTTACTCAGGCAAATCTGCCAGAGTATAAACAAATGGGATAAGCTTGGTCAGAAAACCAAAGCTTATTTACTTTACCAGATCCAAATTAAATTTTAACATCCAAAGTTTTTAGATTGCACAAAAGTAGTAGTTTTTCTTGAATAATTTATCTATAATTATTTTTTTGTTATGATTAAATTGAAAAGTCGAGAAATCTTTTCACCCTCAAATGGATTTGCTCGAGAGGTATACTATTTTATAAGGGTTGGCTAAATACTGTCGAGATAGAATAGGTCAAGGGTTTTTAGTTTAATGAAATTCTCTTCTTTCAACAAGAATAAACTATAACTTTTGACCATCAATCTGCACAACGATAAGAATCCAAACAATGTCGTAGTTTTACAATTTTTGTTTGCTTTACCAACATATCTTTGCATTGTTCTTTAATGTTAAATAAAAATACTACAATGAAAAAATTAGTTTCATGGGTCGAAATCCCTGCTTTAGATTTTAAAAGAGCTGTTAAGTTTTACAGTAAAATTTTAGGTATTGAGTTGCAAGAGATAGATTGCGGAATAGAAAAAATGGCTTGTTTTCCTTCTGGTGAAGGTGCAATCTCTTTTGCTCCTGGTTTTAATCCTTCAAAAGATGGAGTACTTGTGAGCTTAAATACGGGAAGTGATTTAGATAACACAATGCTTCTAATTGAAGAAAATGGAGGTAAAATAATTCAACCAAAAACTAAAATTGAGGCTGAAAATCGTGGATATTTCTCACTTTTTATTGATTGCGAAGGAAATAAACTGGGTCTTTATGGAGACAATTAGAGCTTGAGTGATTTGGAATGAGATTTTAAGTTAGAATCTCATTCCAAATTAAAAACTTAGTATTTTTACATAAATTTAATCTATTGTGAGCTATTTCATTGCTAAGCCATCACACATACTTTCTCAATATGTAAAACAATATTGGGCAATAGAAGACTGTTTGCCTAGTGGTATCGAGCATATTCAGCGTATTGTTCCAAATGGATTAATGGAATTAATGTTTTACCTAGGGGATAAACCTAAATCTTTAAATGATAGCAAACAAATTTCTGAAAATACTATTTTGAGCGGGCAACAGAAAAGCTACTATGATATTGTTGTTACGGGAAGACTTTCACTATTTTCAATTTCCCTACAGCCTTATGCAGCAAGCTTGCTCTTTGATATGCCTTCATGCGAGTATTTTGACCAAAATGTACCTGTAAAATACATTTTGAAAAATAAAATTGGTGAATTAGAATCTGATATTTACGAATCGTCTAGTTTTGAGGAAAAAGTTTGCATAGTTGAAAAGTTCCTTTTAAATCAAATTCGAAAAAGCAGAAAAGAATATGAATTAAATAGAATTAAAAACAGTATCTTTTTAATCAATCAAACAAAGGGTTTAGTTAGTATTGACGCACTTTCTACCTCTGCATGTTTAAGTAGGAGGCAATACGAACGTGTTTTTGCAGAATATATTGGTTCGTCGCCCAAGCAATTTCTAAGAACTCTAAGGTTTCAAAACACACTATTCGAAAAACAATTGAACCAGAAAATTAGCTTAACAGAATTGGCTTATACTTGTGGATATTATGATCAAGCGCATATGATAAATGATTACAGATTGTTGTCAGGAAAAACGCCTAGTCAATACTTTATTGAATGCGAACCATATTCTGATTACTTTCAATAGATTTCGAAGCACTGAATATCAAGTATTTTTTACACCTATTCCCTCATAACCCAAACTTCAAAAAACTTAGAATCACAAACCACTTCCTCACAATTCCCAATAATGAAATTATAAACCATATCCTTTTCATAAATTCTGGGACTTATTCCGTCCTTAATAATTCGTAAATCAATTTTATCCACTATAAAATATGTCTTTTCGCGATTCTTAAGATTATTTAATGATTCCATAATTCTAGTTTCCTGACCAACATACTCGTTTGGAATTAACCAATCGAGACATACAGGATTTTTTGTTTTCATAGCTGGATAAATCATCGCATTATGTGGAAACACAATTATATTGTTCATGGCATCGGGTAGAGTGTCGAAAATCTGTTTTAACTCGCAGTAATAAGCAACTGTTGAGGAATTTGATTTTATATTTCCGAAGCTAGGACCAGCTTTATCTAGTCCACTTTGCATTTGCGACGATGCTACATCACGGTAATTAAACATTCGCTGACTTACAAATCCCGAATATGCAATTACCAGCGAAACTATTACAATAATTATCGGATTACCAGCAATAGCCACAATTTTCGAAGGTTTGAAAAGGATTAATTCTGCCGATAAAGCCATCAACATGATAAATAAAATTCCAGAGGCAAAAACTGGTGTATTGTCGCCCAACGAAATTGCCGACAACCACGAAATGAACATCACTGATGCTGAAATAATTCTTATTTCTTTACTTTCGGGCAAAATCACAAAATGTAGAATGCACATAAACAAAAGCATAAAAAACAAATCGAATGGGAGTGTGTGAATGTCCTGAACCTCGGCAAAGAAATACAGAAAAACATCTGCGATAGCGAAACAGATATAGATTAGGGCAATTATCTTGTGATAGCCTTTGCTAATGAATTTTTGTGGTAATTCGGTTTTGCGCTTAAAGAATAATAACATTGCAACAAAAAAGCATAGAATATTTAGCGGTGTTGCAAAACCTAGAACGAATTTCTTAATAAATTGTAATATCGCCGTTTCAAAAAACTCTGTTCTACCAGTCATTTGAGCGAGAAAATCACTCACAGCAGAATTTGACACCAACAGAATGAGATAAGCAAAAAATGGTAAAGCTCCCAAAAGTATTACAGGCAGAGATTTGATAAATCTTCCTCTATATGAGTAAAATACATGCGCAAATCCTGCCGCAGCAAATAATATAAATGTTTGTCTGGAGAGAGCAGCAAAGCTTAAAAAAATAAGGCCTAAAATTTGCCAGACTGGCTTTTTAGCTGTAAGAAATAGGGGAAGTGCCAGCACCGACCAAAAAATTGCATCAATTGTTGTCCATGAATAAAGGTTGTAGTTAAGTGTGG
>CAZOHR010000075.1:0-13155 GCA_964579045.1 uncultured Bacteroidales bacterium
TGCTCTACCAACTGAGCTAATCAATCTTTATTTCTTTTTGCTCCCCAGACCCTCCCGACTTAAGTCGGGATGCTCTACCAACTGAGCTAATCAATCTTTATTTCTTTTTGCTCCCCAGACCCTCCCGACTTAAGTCGGGATGCTCTACCAACTGAGCTAATCAATTATTCCCATTTTTTTGGGACTGCAAAGATATAGCTATGATTTTATTTTCCCAAACTTTTTGACTTTTTTTTTCATTTATTTTCACATTTAAAGTTATGTTACTGAGATACAGCTACTTACCCATTATAAAAACTTTGACATATGAAGCAACTATTTCAAAAAAGCAGCGTTTTGGATAAAAAGAACAAATTATTTTAGCAATTAAAAATTTATGTTTAACTTGCATCATTATTGTTGTAAATAAAAAACACGTTAAAAAATGAAAAAAATTACTTTGCTGTTCGTTAGCATTGCATTGCTGTTACTAAGTTATAACGCATTTTCGCAACAGAGTTACGGAGGCCTTCCGATAAGTTTTACAAATAAAAATCTCAGTGCAGAGATAGACAATATTGTTATTACACCTCCAAATATGGATGTTGTTATGGCAGAAGCAGATTTATTCGAGAAAAACGGCCAAATCTACAAAATTGCCGAGCTTATACCTACAAGTATTTCCATCGAAAATTCAGGAACGTGGGAAACTTTAGAGGATGGGACAAAGATATGGCGTTTGCAAATTTCAAGTAGAGGCGCAAAAGGATTAGCGCTATATTATAAGGATTTTTATCTGCCACAACATACTCAATTATTTTTATACAACGATAATCGCAAACAATTGATAGGTTCTTTTGATTACAGGAACAACCCAACAATGTTTCCAGATTTTTCAACTGAAATCATTCAAGGCGAAAAAGTATTTCTCGAACTTATTCAGACTCCAGAGGCAACAGAAGATGCTCATATCGAGATATTTGAAATCTCATATATCTTCAGAGGTGTATCTCAACTAGTAGGCAGATATGAAGATGTTAAAACTCCAGGTGGTGTTGGGGCATCTCAGGGCTGCGAGGTTAACATCAACTGTCCAGAAGGAACAAACTGGCAAACACAGAAAAAAGGTGTAGCAGAATATTTTACAGGGACTGGTCTATGTAGTGGAACTATTGTTAACAATACTGCAAATGATGGCAAACCATATTTTCTTACAGCAGACCATTGTGGTGGTTCTGGCACAAACTTTACTGGTTGGCAATTTTATTTTAACTACGAGGCATCAGGCTGTACAGATCCAGGTAGCGAGCCAGCCTATAATACTGTAACAGGTGCAACAAAGCGTGCTAGAGGTGATATGAATACTGGTTCTGACTTCTTGCTTTTAGAGTTGAGTACAACACAGGCAACTTTGGCATCATACAATGTATATTATAATGGATGGGACAGAAACACAACTCCTAGCCCATCAGGAGTAAGCATTCACCACCCATCTGGGGATATAAAAAAAATATCTACATACACAGCGCCTTTAGTCAATGGTACATTTAACTCTTGTCCACCTAATGCACACTGGCAAGCACAATGGGTAGCAACAGCAACAGATTGGGGTGTAACCGAAGGAGGTTCTTCAGGCTCACCAATATTTAACAACAATAAACTTGTGGTAGGTACTTTAAGTGGTGGACCATCTTCTTGTGGCGCTCCAGTTAGCTCTGCAAACGATTTATATGGAAAATTCGATTATCATTGGCTAACCAATGGTTCGACACCTGCAGATCAATTAAAACCTTGGTTAGATCCGGGAAATACTGGCGCAATGACCTGCCCAGGCTTTAATCCTAGTGCTACAGGATCAGCTCCGGTAGCTGATTTTTCTGGCACCCCTACAACAGTTGCTGTTGGTGGGACTGTCACCTATACCGATTTGTCAACCAATACACCAACAACTTGGGCATGGACATTTGCAGGAGGAACTCCTGGTACAAGTACAGCGCAAAATCCTGTAATTACTTATAATACTGCAGGTATTTACCAAGTAGTTTTAACTGCAACAAATGCAACAGGAAATGATACAGAAACAAAGATAGATTATATTGAGGTTGTTGCAGCAGGCACATTAGTTGCAGACTTTTCTGCAACTCCTACAACAGTTGCAGAAGGTGGAAGCGTAAACTTTACAGATTTATCTATCGGTGGACCAACAACATGGGCTTGGCAATTCCAAGGAGGAACTCCAGCAACCTCTGCTGTTCAAAATCCAAGTGTTACATATCCTACTGCAGGAGTTTATTCTGTTACACTTACAATTGGAGATGGAACCGATACTGATGAAGAGATTAAAACAGGATATATAACGGTAACTGGTCCTGCAGGCACATTAACAGCATCATTTGTTGCTTCTGCATACACTATCACAGCTGGTAATTGCATTAACTTTAATGACCAGACTGATGGCAATCCTACATCTTGGAGCTGGAGTTTCCCAGGAGCAGTGCCATCAACAAGCACAAACCAACATCCAACAAATATATGCTACAACACACCCGGAATTTATGATGTAGTTTTACAAGCACAAAACTCTAGTGATCAGGATACATATATTTGCGAGGATTGCATCACAGTAAATCCAGACCCAACGGTGCCAATTGCGAATTTCGTTGCTAATATCACCACAATACCTGTTGGGGGAGTTGTTCACTTTACAAACATATCGGAGAACGGACCTTTCAATCAGTGGTCATGGTCTTTTGAAGGAGGAACACCTGCAACATTTGCAGACTCTGCACCACCTCCAATTGCTTACCTCGAAGTTGGATGCTACGATGTAGAATTAAGATGCCGTAAAACTAACAATGTTCAAGATATCGAAATCAAACACGAATATATCTGCGTTATTCCAGAAGGAACCGTACCTCCAGTAGCAGATTTCACCGCAAACTATACTGTTATAGCGCCAACTGAATCTATCAATTTTATTGATATGAGCACTGGTAATCCTTATCAATGGACTTGGGAATTCGAAGGAGCAACTCCAGCAACTAGTAATCAGCAAAATCCTACAGGAATTACTTATCCAACAGCAGGTGTTTACGGAGTAACTCTAACAGTTAGTAATAATCTTGGTATTGACGAAATAGTTAAAGAAATGTATATAACTGTATCTGCAACAGACCCATGTACAACACCACCAACAGTTGCTTTTGAAGCAGTTCCAAGACTTATTGCAGCAGGCAGTGGAGTTCAGTTTGTCGATTTATCTACAGGTTATCCTTCATATTACACATGGGCGTTTCCAGGAGGTTCGCCTTCATACAGTAACGAAGGTTCTCCAACAAATCAAATCATGTACAACACTCCTGGTATATACGATGTAACTCTTACAGTAAGTAATTCTTGTGGTTCGAGTTCAATTACAAAGGAAAGATATATTTATGTATTCAGTGGAACAGTGCAGTCTTATTGCGACACTATAACTACTATCAACCAAGGTGAAGTTGTTGAGCCACGAGTACCAGCAGGAACATGGGGATTCCTAGCAGGACAGAATGGAGAAAGCATAAAAGGATATGCCAACTACTTTGATGAATACACATTCAGTCACATTAATGGACTTGTTGTTCCTGTAAATTATGCTGTTTATGGATCATACTCCTCATATGTTACATTCTATGTTTGGGATGGTCAGTATCCAACACCTGATACCATTCTTGGCTTTAAGAAAGTATATTTAAGAAATTTAGTCGCTAATCAATCAAATGTAGTTACATTCGACAGTCCTATTCCAATCGAAGGACCATTTTATGTAGGTTACAAAATTAACTACCCTGATGAAAACAGTGATGGTATTAGTGATGACCTATTTGTAATGGGAATTGCTGCTCCAAGAGTAAATATTCCAGAATATAACCAACTTCACCTTTTAAAATCAGGAGTTTGGCATACTGCAAACAGCTATCTTGGATTCGGCTCAGCTTTACCTATAAGTCCTATCTCATGCTTGGTGGATATTGAACAACTAATTGCTGAAGCAAGTGTTAGCGTTTATCCTAACCCTTCTACAGGAATTATTACAATCCAAATTGCAGATGAGAGCATCAAAGATTTTACTGTAGAAGTTTACGATGCTTTGGGCAGAAAGATTATTTCAGATGTATCATACAATGGTTCTGGTGAGTACACAACAGATCTAAGTGCAAATCCTGAAGGCCTATATATTATCAGAATTAATACAGGTCATGGTACAATAAATAAAAAATTATTATTGTCAAAATAATAATTCATAATTGATTTTTAAAACCTCTGATTATCTTTGCATGGTCAGAGGTTTTTTTTAATAATGAAAAGGATTTACCACATAATTTTGCTCTTAGTCGTGACGTCAGGTGTGATTTCATGCGGTAGCCGTGTAATAAAAAACACAGATGGTGAACTTATAAAAAACAAATACTCTAATGGCTTCGAAATCTCCCGAATTGAAGAAGGCTTCATTTTAAAAGTCAAAAATCGTTTCGATGAAAGCGGAGCAACTTACAATTATCTATTATCATCCAGCAGCGAATCAGAGTCAGATAACAATGTAATTATACACATCCCTGTTACCAAAGTAGTTTGTTTATCAACTACTCATTGTGCTTTCATTTCCAAGCTAGATAGAATCTCAACTATTCAGGGAATAAGTAGTCCCGAATACGTTTATGACGACAAAATCAGAGATATGATTCTAAATGGTGACATCACCGACATTGGCTTTGAATCACAAATAAATTACGAAAAAATTATTTCTATGAATCCTGATGTTGTCTTCGCATTTGGAGTTGACAACGCTGGAGTGGCATCATTTCAAAAACTTACCGACATTGGCATTCCTGTTGTTTTTGTCGGAGATTTCACTGAAGCAACACCTCTAGGCAGAACAGAATGGTTAAAATTCTTCGCTTGCTTTTACGACAGGCTCGATTATGCAACAGAATATTTTGATAGTGTAGAAAAAAACTACAACACAATAAAAGAGGATATCGCTAAACTAAACAAGAAAAAACCTAAAGTGATGGTAAGTCTCCCATGGAAGGGAACTTGGTGGGTTCCGGGCGGAAACTCATTTTTTGCCAACTTTATTAGCGATGCTGGTGGTGAATACATTTTCTCTAATAATGACAGTGATGAGAGTGTTTCTATGACAATTGAAGAAGTTTTTGCGCAGGCAAAAGATGCTGAATTCTGGTTCCATCCAAATAATGCAGATGACAAGCGAAGCATTATAGAAGTTGATTCAAGACTAACAGACTTTACACCATTCAAACAAGCTGAAATCTACAATAACAATAAGCGACAAAACCCCTATGGTGGTAATGACTTTTGGGAATCAGGGATTTTGCATCCAGATTTAATTTTAAAAGATTTACAGCAGATTATGTTCCCCGACAGTCTGAACAATGCAGACTTATACTACTACAAAAAGCTCGAATAAGTTCTACATGATGAAAAGAAAGTTGGTTACAATAAAATTCGTTATCATCACAGTATTACTTCTGGGACTAGTAGCTATTGACCTACTCACAGGCTTCATACATATCCATTTGTCAGAAATAATTAAATATATTTTCTCTCCTTCTACAGTTGCGGAAGAGTATTATTTATTGCTCCGAGAATTCAGATTTCCACGAATTATTGTGGCAATTCTTGCTGGAGCATCTTTATCTGTCTCCGGCCTGCTGATGCAAACTATCTTCCGCAATCCGCTAGCAGGGCCAGATGTTCTAGGCGTAAGCAGTGGAGCCAGCCTGGGTGTGGCACTGGTAGTTTTGAGTGGAAGTGGTTTTGCAGGAACAGGAATCGGTCAAAATATTCTCTTATTGCTTGCTGCTGGCGCCGGTTCTGCAATTGTACTTTCTGCAATTCTTGCCATTTCGGTAAGAGTTCGAGACATTCTCTCTATATTAATAATAGGTATCCTCATTGCTGGTGTTGTAAGCTCATTTGTAAGTATTCTTCAATATTTTGCAACAGACTTAAATGTAAAATCGTTTGTTGTGTGGACAATGGGAAGCTTAACTGCTGTCTCACATAAAGATATTTCAATTCTCTGGCCTATTGTTTTTGCAGGGGTATCAATTGCCTATGTATTTTCGAAAAAGTTAAACCTCCTATTGCCAGGCGAGAGTTTCGCGATTAGTATGGGAGTAAACCTAAAGAAATTAAGAATCATAAACTTCATCGTTGTAAGTATTCTCACTGGAGCAATCACAGCATATTGTGGACCACTTGGCTTCATTGGAATTGCTGTCCCACATATTTCTAGATGGATTTTCAACACTTCAAATCATTTTATACTTATCCCTGCATCGATAATCCTAGGTGGTGTATTTATGCTTAGTGGTGATTTAGTTTCACATGCTTTTACCGAAAACGGAATACTTCCAATAAATGCTATTACCGCCATTCTCGGAGCGCCATTTATAATCTGGGTTGTTATCAAAAACAAAAGAACAATGGTATGACAGAAAAAAATCTTTTACATACCGAGAATCTTCAATTTGGTTACAAAAAGCCATTAACAGGACCTTCTGACTTAAGCACAGAACAAGGCGACATCGTTTGCATTATTGGACGCAATGGTTGCGGAAAATCAACACTCTTAAATACAATTACAGGAATAAAGCCAGTAATTTCAGGAAAAATATTTCTCAATAACATTGACTTAAATAAAATATCTCTATCCGAAAGGTCAAAACTAATAAGTTTTGTACCTTCTAAACCAGAATATCTTTCAAATTTGACTGTTGTGGAACTTGCATCAATGGGTAGAAGTCCATATACAAATGTCTTTGACACAAAATCAGAATACGACAACAAAATTATCGACACCTGCCTCTCCGACTTCAATCTAACAGAATTAAAGAACCGTCCATTATGGTCACTCAGTGATGGAGAAAGGCAAAGAGCAACAATTTGCCGCGCTGTAATTCAAGAAACCCCAGTAATTGTACTTGATGAACCTACTGCATTTCTAGATTACTATGTTAGACAAAAACTATTATCAGACTTAAAATCTTTAGCTGAAAATAAAAAAATATGTATTATTTTCTCCAGTCATGATATTGAGATTGCTACTCGGTTTGCATCAAAAATTTGGTACTTTAACAACGAAAAAATAGAAATATACAATGCTGCAGAGTTTGTCAATAAAGGCAAATTACGAAGTCTTACGACAGAGTTTGACGAAAAATCTGCAACAGCAAAATAATAATATTATTTTTTCGTTTTAATTCATTGATTGAAAATTCGATAATAGCATTTTCACTTAAAATTTTTAGATTAGATATTCATAATTAATGTATCTTTGCAAAATGTTTAAAATGAAGCTGAAATATTTATTAATATTCTTGCCAGTAGTCATTCTGACTGCTTCTTGTAGTGATTATTCCAAGCTAATGAAAAGTTCGGATTACGAATTAAAGTATGCTAAAGCTGTGGAATATTACGAGGAGGAAGACTTTTACCGTTCTCAAACCTTACTTGAGGACCTTCGTGGAATTTACAGAGGAACAGATAAGGCTGAAAAAATAGCATATTACAATGCTTATTGCTCTTACGGATTAGGAGAGCTTTCTTTATCTGCCTATTTGTTTAAAGAATTTGCAAGACTATATCCTGCAAGTGAACATGCCGAAGAAGTTGAATACCTTGCTGCTTATTGCTATTACCAGATTTCACCCGAGCCATCGCTCGAGCAAACCTATTCGATAGCAGCAATAGCAGAACTCCAATTATTTATTGAAAAATATCCCGAATCTAAAAAGAGAATTGAGGCCGAAGAATTGATTGACAAGCTTCAATTAAAACTTGAAACCAAAGCATATAATAATGCAATGCTATATTTTACAATCTTGGATTATAAAGCAGCAGCAACCGCATTAAAAAATGTTTTAGTTGACTATCCCGACACGAAATATCGTGAAGAAATCATGTTCACCATCCTTAAATCGACATATTTACTTGCCGAAAACAGCATTTACAGCAAACAAGTTGAACGCTATAAATCTGCAATAGAAGAGTATTATGCTTTTGTTGACAAATTTCCAGAGTCAAAGAAGATTAAAGATGCTGAAAGAATATTTACAAATTCATTAAAATTTATAGAAAGTAAAAATGGACTTTAAAAAAACAGACGCTCCGGTATCAACCGTAACAAGAAACATTGTTCAGATAGCTGAAAAGACAGGAAATATTTACGAAGCTGTAGTAGTATGCTCAAAATTGGCAGACCAAATTAATTCTGAACTAAGAAAAGAATTATATGAGAAGCTAGAAGAATTTGCTACATATAATGACAATCTTGAAGAGGTTCACGAAAACCGCGAACAAATTGAAGTTTCGAGATATTATGAAAAACTTCCAAAGCCAACACTGATTGCTATGGAAGAGTTTTTGTCAGACAATGTTTATTATGCTAGATCTACTAGCAATACTGAAATTGAGCAGCAATAACAAAGATCAGATTATTAAATAATTATAACATTATGCTCAGTGGCAAAAAATTCGTTCTAGGGATTACTGGAAGTATAGCTGCCTACAAAGCCGCTACACTTACAAGATTGCTTGTAAAAAACGGAGCCGAAGTTAAAGTTATAATGACTCCATTGGCCAAAGAGTTTATCACGCCACTCACTTTAGCAACACTTTCAAAGAATCCGATACTTGTTGATTTTTTCAATCCCGAAAATGGAGATTGGAATTCACATGTAGATCTTGGATTATGGGCAGATGCTCTGATTATCGCACCAGCTACAGCTAATACAATCGGTAAAATGGCAAACGGTGTGGCCGACAATCTGCTAATAACCACCTATCTATCGGCAAAATGCCCAGTTTTTATTGCTCCTGCAATGGATCTAGACATGTTCAGGCATCCCGCTAATCAGAAAAACATACAAACCTTACTTAGTTTCGGAAATTTGTTTATCGAGCCTGCAGATGGAGAACTAGCAAGTGGACTTATTGGCAAAGGCAGGATGGAAGAACCAGAAGTGATTGTTGAGAGAATCGTTGAATTCTTTCAAAAAAAAAACTCTCTGATAAATAAAAAAGTCCTCATTACAGCGGGTCCAACACACGAAAAAATAGATGCTGTTAGGTTTATCGGCAACAACTCTTCTGGTAAAATGGGTTTTGCATTAGCCGAAGAGTGCGCAAATCGCGGAGCAGAAGTACTCCTAGTTGCTGGACCTGTAAATATAAAAACTAAACATCCATCCATTATAAGATTTGATGTTAATTCTGCATCTGAAATGCATAGTAAAGCAAGAGAACTATTTCCGTCATCAAACATTACTATTCTTGCTGCCGCAGTCGCTGATTATACACCAGCAAACCCAAGTGAAACTAAAATCAAGAGCAGCAAAGAAAATCTCTCTATTGAATTAGTTCCTACACAAGACATAGCTTCTGAACTTGGTAAGATAAAAACTGCAAATCAGATAACAATTGGATTTGCACTTGAAAAAGAAAATGAAGTAGAAAATGCAATTCTAAAACTTAAGAAAAAGAATCTTGACTTTATTGTTTTAAATTCGATAAATGATGCTGGAGCTGGTTTTAACACCGACACCAATAAAATAACTATCATTAACAATAAAGAAGAGCATTTTAAGTTTATTTTAAAGCACAAGAATTTGGTTGCAATTGATATTATTGATAAATTAGAGGATTATTTAAAAACCGGTAATTCATGAAAAAGATACTTATACTTTTATCTCTTGTAGTCCTGTCTGGCATTGTTACCGCACAGGAACTAGACTGCAGAATTCAGGTAAATCATTCCAAACTGCAGGGAACAACAAATGATAAATTGTTTCAAACCATGCAGCAGGAGTTGTATGAATATATTAATAATACAGCATGGACAAACCATATTTACGCAAAAGATGAAAGAATCGAGTGTAATATTTTCATTACAATCGATGAACAAATTTCGTCAGATGAGTTTAAGGGCAAAATTCAGATTACTTCCTCAAGACCTGTCTATGGAACTTCTTATATGTCGCCAGTGATAAACCATCTCGACAACAATTTCCAATTCAAATATGTAGAATTTGAACCACTTGAGTTTAACCCAAATTCGTTCACAAATAATTTAACATCTGTACTTGCCTTTTATTGTTACATTATAATTGGGATGGACTACGACACATTTAGCTCAAATGGAGGCACTCCTTATTTTCAGATTGCCGAAAAAATCGTACAAAATGCACAATCTGCTCCTGAGGCTGGATGGAAAGCTTATGAAGATCTTAAAAATAGATATTGGCTAGTGGAGAACCTTCTAAACGATCAATATTCTGGTATGCGCGACTTTATGTACACATATCATCGTCAAGGAATGGACAGAATGTCGGAAAAACCTACCGAAGGAAGAGCTAGTATTGAGCAGGCTATTGAAAACTTAAAGAATGTTCAGCGACGTAAACCAGGATCGTTCCTGATGACGCTCTATACAACCGCTAAAGGTGATGAAATTGTAAATTTATTTTCTGAAGGCTTCCCAGATGAAAAAGCTCGAGTTTATAATATAATGAAAGAAGTTGACCCTGCAAATTCATCAAAATACGAGAAGATAATGCAGGATAAAACTACAGAATAGAACTATGCTCAAATCACTGTCCATAAAAAACTATCTACTTATTGACAGTATTGAATTAACATTTAATTCAGGATTCTCTGTAATAACAGGTGAAACTGGTGCCGGAAAATCCATTATTCTTGGAGCTATTTCATTATTACTAGGCAAACGTGCAGATACAGATGTAATGGTTGACAAAACTGCCAAATGCATTGTCGAAGCCACATTTGGCATTACGGATACAAATATTTCAAAGCTGTTTTCTGAAAACGACCTCGATTTTGAATTGAACACTGTTATCCGCCGCGAGATACTTCCAGAGGGAAAATCAAGGGCTTTTATTAACGATACACCTGTAAATCTTAATGTTCTGAAGATAATCTCAGAAAAACTACTTGATTTACACTCACAACACGAAAATCTGGCATTGGGCCTCATCTCATACAGAACACAAATTATTGACATTGCTGCTGGTACTACCGAAGATTTAAAGTCATATCAATCAGTGTTTAACGAGTTTACTGCAATTTCGGCAGAGTTGGAATCCCTAAAAAAGAAGCTTATTGCAGTATTAAAAGAAAGCGACTACTATAAATTTCAAGCCGAACAAATAGAAACTGCTCAATTGGGAGATGAAAATGAACTCGACTACCTTGAAGAACAATCATCGCTCCTCGAAAATGCAACTGAAATAAAAGCAGCGCTTGGAAATGCTTTAAAAGTTTTAGATGCTGATGAATTGTCCGCAGAATCCTTTATGAGAGAAGCAAAATCGCTAATCTCTAAACTATCTTCTAAATATAAGCAAGGTGTTGCAATTGCCGAAAGACTTGACTCACTGATTATAGAATTGCGTGATATTAGCGAACAAATAAACATTGATGCCGAGAAAGCAGAGACCAACCCTCTCCTACTCGAAAAAATCAATAATCGCATCGATCTTATAAATAAGCTATTACTGAAGCATCAGGTTGCAAATATTGCTGAATTGAAGCAAAAACTTAGTGAATACAATTCTTATTTGAGCAATGCTGACGAATTGGAAGAAGAAATAAAGCTGCTTACTATACGCCAGCATAATTCCTTAGAAAAAACAAATAAATTGGCTACTGCGCTTAGTAATAAACGCCAGAAGTCGTTTCCAAGCATTGAAAAAGAAATAACAGAAATATTAAAAGAACTTGGAATTAGTCATGCGGTATTTGTAATTAAAAATGACATCTCGGATGAACCGGCAATTCAGGGATTTGACAATATAAATTTCTTATTTTCGGCAAATAAATCGATTGCTCCACAACAACTTGAGAAGATTGCTTCTGGGGGAGAGTTTTCGCGATTAATGTTAACTTTAAAATCTGTAATTGCCAAAGCTGCCGAAATCCCCACAATAATCTTTGATGAAATAGACACAGGCGTTTCTGGCGAAATTGCTTCAAAGATGGGGAAGATAATGAATACACTTTCTACAGATTTTCAGGTTCTCAGCATAACTCACTTACCACAAGTAGCTGCCATGGGAAGAACACATTACAAAGTTTATAAACACAGTGATGACAAACGAAGCTATACAAATATTAAAGTTCTCAATGCTGAAGAGCGACTTAATGAAATTGCTTCAATGATTAGTGGGGAAAAACTTAGCGTACAAGCAATAGAAAACGCAAAGATTTTATTGCAGAATTAATGAATTAACTACCGAATCTTTCCTTTAGTTATTAAGAGAGACTACACCGCTACCGCACGATTGCATCGTGTGGTACCACCAGAAAAAATCTCGAATATTTTTTTAATAAATAGAAAATATCTATATTTGATTTCTATCAACTAAAAAATCGCCAATGAGCCGAAACTATAAATTTCATAATCCCGAAGGAGTTTATTTTATAAGCTTTGCTGTTGTTGATTGGCACGACGTATTTACTAGGAACGAATATAAGCAGATTGTACTTGACAGCATACATTATTGTCAGAAAGAAAAAGGTATGGAAGTATTTGCTTGGTGTATTATGACCAATCATGTTCATTTGATTTTCAGAATAGTAAATGGTCTTTTGCCAGAAAATGTAATAGGTGACTTTAAGAGGTTCACAAGTAAGGAGATTGTTAAGCAAATTGCTGACAACCCTCGTGAAAGCAGAAGAGAATTTCTACTTGCAGCCTTTAAAGAAGCTGCAGCCAAACAAGCTAATGTTAATGGTAATCAGTTTTGGCAGCACGATAATCACCCGATTGAGCTTTGGAGTGCAAAAGTTACTCAAGAAAAGATTACTTATGTGCATGACAATCCTGTCGAAGCAGGTTTGGTTTATCGTGCCGAAGATTATGTTTACAGCAGTGCAAGAGATTACAGCGGCGAAAAAGGATTGTTGAATGATGTTATAGTTGTTCGTTAAGTAATACTACCAATTTATTTACTATTTTTGAATTATGATAAATGATGAAATCAACAAAGTAATTCTAGTAGAAAAAGATAGTGCCCCCACACGATGCAATCGTGCGGTCAATGTCATTAAGTTAAGCCCATTAAAATACAACTAAATAGTTTATATGCCTCT